>CAXTCQ010000093.1:276-27830 GCA_964242965.1 uncultured Calothrix sp.
GGCTGTAGAGCGTGTGTTTACTATGACATCCGTGGTGCTTGAAACTTAGCGAATCCTGGAAACGGGATTGAAACCCACTACTGAATTATGGAAATTTAACTATGCTTTCTTGAAACTTAGCGAATCCTGGAAACGGGATTGAAACATTCATTAGGGATACGATTCCGCCAACAGCGAAATTTCCTTGAAACTTAGCGAATCCTGGAAACCTTCACTACGTTACGTAGCCTTCGGCATAGCTTCGCTTACACCATGACATAAGTTCAGTTTTTACTCGTTTGCAGTATAATATATGCTTCCCCATACACCCACATCATGGTGACTAACTTAGCTGACGCACAAAACCTACTTTCAGACCTCATCACCCGCTATTCCTCCCGCGTAGACTATCTCATGATTCGTCTCGAATCAGCCGAAGGAACCGATATCTTATTACGCGGTGACAAAGTAGAAACCCTCAGCGAAGGTATTTCCATCGGCGGACATGTGCGTGCTTGTTATAAAGGTGGCTGGGGAGTCAGTAGTTTCAACCAGCTAACGACAATTACAGACCGCATTGAAGAAGCTATCGATGCCGCCCGCATGGTCGGGGATGAAGAAACGATACTTGCACCGATTGACCCAGTGCAAGCGGTGTGTAGCTTACCATTAACCGGAACCGACCCGCGTCAGATATCCTTGGTGAAGAAAAAAGAGTTGTGCGATCGCTATACTCATCTTCTCAAAAATGTAGATAACCGCATCACTACAACCTCAGTACGCTATGCCGATACCGCCCAACGAGTAATTATTGCCACCAGTGAAGGAACTCTAATCGAACAGTCTTGGTCGGATATGGAAATGCGTTTTGCAGCTACTGCGAGAAACGGCGAAACCGTCCAAACTGGTCGAGAAACCACAGGTTCGCGGTTGGGTTTTGAAGATTTAACCGGGTTAGATAGCCAAGTTCAAAGCGCTGCACAACGGGCAATTTCAGCATTATCTCTACCATCCGTTACTGGTAATATTTATACAGTTGTTATCGACCCTATACTGACCGGGTTATTCGTTCACGAAGCCTTCGGACACCTAAGCGAAGCTGATATGGCGTATGAAAACCCCGATTTACTCGAAGTTATGACTATCGGTCGGCGCTTCGGTCATGAGGAATTACAGATTTTTGATGGTGCTGCACCAATCGGTCATCGGGGTAGCTATTTTTACGATGATGAAGGCGTACCCGCGACTACTACGCAGTTAATAAAAGATGGCGTTTTAGCGGGAAGGCTACATTCGCGGGAGACTGCGGGGAAGTTAGATGAAGCCCCTACAGGAAACGCTCGATGTCTCAATTATCACTTTATGCCCATTGTCCGGATGACGAATACTTGGATTGAACGCGGAAAAACTCCCGTTGAGGACTTATTTACCGACATTAAAGAAGGAGTATACGCCCGCAATTGGTTGGGTGGCATGACCAACGGAGAAATGTTTACCTTTAGTGCTGGGGAAGCATGGATGATTCGTAACGGTAAAATCGCCGAACCTGTTAAAGATGTGACGCTATCGGGGAATGTGTTTCAGACATTAGAGGATATTGAAGCGATTGGTGATGATTTTTACTGGGATGAGTCGGGGGGTTGCGGCAAGGGTGGACAAAATGGTTTACCCGTCGGTTGCGGTGGTCCGAGTTTGCGGATACGCGACGTTGTAGTTGGTGGTGAAACAGCGTAGAGTATTCTTGAATGCCCTTTCCCCTTTCCCCTCGAAAAGGTCAAATTAATGAAACGAACTACTAGCTTATGGGAGTAACCTGTGCAATTAAAATCAAGGAAGCAGGCTTTTGAGTCTTTGGATTTATTGGTTCTCGACACTCAAGTATATTAAAACCGCTGGAAACTAGTAGATTTACCCAACTCTCAAGCGTGCGGAAGTACCAGGGAGAAGGTTCTACGAACTGCGACCCAAACCCATGCCAGGTTTCAAGCCTCCAACCATCCTGATATGGAAGTTCTCCAGTCGCAATTAGAGGATGAACAGTTTGAATAAAAATCTTACCTGAAGTACTTAAATACCGCTTTGTTGCTTCAAGAACTCCCTCAACTGCTTCCTTACCGACAAGTGAAAAATTAAATGCAACTGCATCCACACAAGGATATTGAAAACTCCCCAGGTAAATATCCTCGTAGGAAACAACGTAAAATTCTCCTCCCAGTATTTTGGCATTTGCAATCAACTTAGGTGTTGCATCTAACCCTATCGCTGCAATCCCTCGATTTGCAAGTTCTCGAACTAGCCAACCTTCACCACAACCCATATCCAATACACTGCCGGGATTATACTGACTAATTGCATTGATTATGGCTTGGTTCGTAACCAAACGGCGGCTTTCAATTTCCTGATTTTCAATTGCATTAATCCAAGCATCCGCATTTGCTGCCCACGATGTTAGCACCTGTTGATCGTTAAAATCTACCAGTGTATTTTTATACAAGCTTGTTACTAGTTAATACTTAAGCGGCTTTACTAAGCAAGCAATATTTTTTATTATCACTTGAGTGAAAAAAATCTTAATTACATCTACCAATAGTTACGGACTATTTATCTAACTATAGCAAGGTTAATATATAAATACCTATTACTAAGATATTGAAGTAAGTCGAAATTACATCTACTTTCGTTAGTAAAGAAATTCAAAAATAAAAAATCTTATTTTGAATTTCCTTTCATCTACCGAAGATTTCTAAAAGCAATCGGAGAATTTTATGACATCATTTGCAATTAACGATAAAGCCAAAGAAGCATTAGCAGCATTTAGAGCTTTTGATACAGATACTCAACTTGCTTTATTATGGTTTGGTTATCTCGATATCAAAGACCAACTTACACCAGGAAACACCAGTTCTTCACAAAAAACAGCAGAAGCAGTATTTAACCATATCGCAGCACTTCCTAAAGAAGAACAACTCCAAGCACAGCGCGATATAGCCAGCAGTGCTAATACTGAAATTAGTCACTTATATTCAGGTTTAGATCAAAGCGCTAAAATGGATGTTTGGTTGCGACTTGCTCAAGGTATGGAAGATGGTAGAATCATTGGAATGCCTGACGATTATAAATTACCCGAAAATACAAAACAATTCGCACAAATGGTGAAATCGCTAGAATTTGAACAACGCTTAGATTTCAGCCGTGCCGCAGTATTCGAGATGGGTTCTGCAACTAACTAGTATACTCTAGATTGCGTTATAGACTCAGATCGCCGACTTCTTTAAGAAGTTGGTGATCTTGTTTCTCGCAAGTGATTTAAAAATTATCTTTAGCCCTTATCCTTACCCCTTTCCCACCCGATTACTACTTGCCTTACCTCATCCAAATCTAAATAATCATTCACAAACGCTTTTCTTAAAAGCGGATAGGGAATATATTCATCATACTTTTGAATTTCCGGCGCTTCGGTATCGCTAACCAAATGTTCTGGTATAATCCTTTTTTCGCACAAAGAAATAATCTCCGAATACAAGCTTTCAATTCTATCTTTAGGTAATTTCACCGTCAGATAGTAAGGATTTCCAACACCAATACTTTTAATTCCCAACGATTCCCGACAAAAACAATTAAGTAACCTTTCCAAAGTACGAAAAGCTATCGTACCCATCCAAGGAAAAATTATGCATTTCCCTTTCGGTAAACGCACAATACATTTTTGATCCAATTCCCAATCCGAGGCTAATTGCCTAACTCGCTGCAACCGCTTCAAAGCGTTACTTTGCAAATAATTATATTCAATATCCTCGCACAAAACCCGTCGCATTCGTTGCAAAACCTTAGTGTGAATAACTCCGCTACCACCGCGCCAAAAAATCCCCGCTTGTCCTTCAACAGGTTTCACCGCAACAGCTTTTTGACGAAAATTAACTTCTAAAACTTCCCAAGTTCTCCCAGCTAAACCAAACTGACTTCCTACATTCGGCATCATGGCAATATTACCAATATGAATTGAATCATGTTTGACTGCAAATTCGAGGTTTTCGGGAAAAACTGCATAAAACTGAAAGCGATTCACTATTTTCTCACCATTCAACCCCAAAATTAACTTACCGCTATCAGTTTTTTGAATGTGGTTAAAATCTATTAGATAATTCAATAACAGCCGCAAATCATCTTGCGAAATATAACGAAAGGCTGACAAACTTAACACTTGTTTTGCCAATACCGCAGGTGAGATTTCTCCTACTGCTGCCAAAATACTCATCGTCTGATGATAAAGTAAACTTAACGGGTATTTCACAGGTTTAAACGGTTCTACCCAACGTTCCTCTATGTAAAGCTGAATAATTGCAATACTTTGCAAAAGCTGCCAAGGAATATGTTCGTATAATGGTGCATCTTCCGCAGGTTCATCTTCAGCAAAAACAAACCGCATATCAGCCGATTTACCCCGTCTTCCCGTGCGTCCTAAACGCTGTAAAAAACTCGCTACCGACATCGGCGATTCTAATTGAATTACTCGTTCTAAATTACCGATATCAACCCCAACTTCTAACGTTAAAGTTGCCGCTGTCACCGCTGGTTTATTCTTTTCGCGCATTGCATTTTCAGCAACTTGCCGCAAACTTGCTGCAATACTACCATGATGAACGTGATAGATATCTGGTTCGCTTTCTGAGAAAGCTATTTTTCGTAATGAAGCTATTATCGATTCGGTTTGCGATTTATTATTAGCAAAAATAAGACATTTAGTACCTTTGCTAAGATTAAAAATATATCTATTATAACTACTAATATCTAACCCACCTCTTAGCCCCCCTTTTAAAGGGGGGTTGGGGGGATCGTTAGCAATATAAAAGTGTTGCAAAGCCAGTTTAAGATTGCGTTTCTCTACTTCAATATTTGGCGTAATTACTCGCCGATCTGTATCCGACCGCAACCACTCTTCTGCTAGCGAATAATCGCCCAAAGTTGCCGATAAACCGATACGACGGTGCTGATTACCAGTCGCATTTGCAAGTCGTGCTAACTGACATAATATCTGACAACCGCGTTCAGTCCCCATAAAAACATGAACCTCGTCGATAATTACAAATCGTAAATCGCCAAACAATCGTACTAAGTCATGATTCCTATTAATTAATAGACTTTCTAACGATTCCGGCGTAATTTGTAGAATCCCGCAAGGATTTTTTACAAGCTTATTTTTATGGCTTTGCGAAACATCCCCATGCCAAGGTACAACTGGGATATCAGCTTCTCTAAGTAAATAGTGCAAACGTTCAAATTGGTCATTAATTAACGCTTTAATCGGACCAATATAAATTACACCAATACTTTGGGGTTTTTGTTCGTGCAGCACTGTGATAACTGGTAAAAATGCCGCTTCCGTTTTCCCCGCAGCAGTTCCAGCCGCAACCAGCAAGTGAGCATCCGTATCAAATATAACTTCACTCGCCGCCATTTGAACTGGTCGTAACTCCGTCCAGTTGTTGTTATAGATATATTCCTGGATAAACGGTGCGAGTCGATTAAAAGCTTTGCTCATATTTTATAGTACTTAGTTAAGGTTTCGATCCCCCCAACCCCCCTTTTCAAGGGGGGCTAAAAGCTTTTTAAGATAGATTATTGAAGTTTACAAAAAGCATACAGCAAAATCACTGACGAATTTTTTTTGCGAACACAAGTAATCTTACAGTGGGATACAAGTATAGAACAAAGCTATAAAAGCAACATAAGCTCGGATTTTTTAGAAAAGCTTACTTAACTAGAATGAATACATCAAAATTCTTTTTCAGAGAAACCTCGCAACGTAAAGCAATTATTCTGAAAAATGATGATTTAGTCGAAATTTTTATTCCCTCCGTTGGTTTATTTTCACGTTTTACGGTTGTCAGCTTAGTTTTTTTGACTTTTCCAGCATATTTAATCAATTTTTTTGCTTTATCGCTACCAAACTCCGATAACAGATTCTTAATCCCAGTATTTGTTTTTAACTCGTTGATTTCATTCATTGCACTATTGGTAATCACCTTATCGGAATTTGCACAAAAACGTCTTTCTATCACTCGACATAAAATATCTTGGGTATATGAAATCTTCGGATTGAAAATAAAGGACTTTCGTCCTACTTCTACACAAGGTATTATTCGCATCGCTAAAACTCAACATTCCTGGAATCGTCGTTTTTTAGAGATTTGGGCAGGAAGAAGATTGTATGAATTGTCTACAGGTGAATTTTCGCTATTCGCAGTTACTAATCCTGAGATTGATTTGATAGCTAAAGAATTGAGTTACTGGCTGGATTTAACTATTTTGCAGGATGAGTTTACGTAGGTTGGGTGGAACGAACGCGAGTGCATGTCCCCTTGGGACTCAGTGAAACCCAACAATGGCAGTTGGGTTTCGCTTCGCTACACCCAACCTACAAAGATACATTTATTACTATAAACACAAACGTATACTAGTATCAAATATTTTCAACTAACTCATGGAATACCGCAGAGCAAAAGTTGAAGGGGGTACATTTTTCTTCACTATTGTTACTCACGACCGTCGCCAATTTTTGTGTGAAGAAGAAAATATAGTGATACTACGAGAAGCATTTCGCCAAGTAAAACAGCAGTACTCCTTTAACATTGATGCGATCGCTATTTTACCTAACCACATCCATTCTATTTGGACATTACCAGCAGGAGACAGTAATTTTTCTAACCGTTGGCGGTTAATCAAAAATTATTTTACTCGTAACTGCGACCCAAAATATAGGGGGGATATTTCCAAGTCGCGTCAGCGTAAAAATGAACAAGCTGTATGGCAACGTCGGTTTTGGGAACATCAAATTAAAGATGAGTTGGATTTTCGGAATCATGTTGATTATATTCATTACAATCCAGTACGACATGGATACGTAAAATCACCTTCACATTGGAAATATTCTAGTTTTCATCACTATGTCAAACGAGGAATTTACGATGAAAATTGGGGTATGGGAATCGACTTAGAGTTTGTTGTTGATGATAGGTGCGAGTAAATTCTATACGTAGGTTGGGTGGAGCGACAGCGTAACCCAACACCAAATATATTGGCACGTTGCGCGATCGCACCCAATAAATCTAGTAAACGTCGTAGTAAACGTAGGTTGGGTGGAGCGACAGCGTAACCCAACAGCAAATATATTTTCACGTTGCGCGATCGCACTGTGGTAATTAGAAAATCTTCGGGGTGCCGATGGTTATGTGTTGGGTTACGCTTTGCTCCACCCAACCTACGGGGATTGCGATCGCACTTTGGTAATTAGAAAATCTTCGGGGTGTCGATTGGTTATGTGTTGGGTTACGCTTTGCTTCACCCAACCTACGGGGATTGCGATCGCACTTTGGTAATTAGAAAATCTTCGGAGTGTCGATTGGTTATGTGTTGGGTTACGCTTTGCTTCACCCAACCTACGGGGATTGCGATCGCACTTCATACGCACTCACAAACTAAACTCCGCGACATCATCTTCTGTATTTGTACTTATGTCGCTTCCGGCTTTGGTGGGTTTAAATTTGTCGTCGTGAATAATGTCGCTAAATTTCATACTTGGATTTTGATGCAAAATATTTAAAATACTAATAAAATCGCGGACGATTTCACCGGGAGTTAGCAAGGCATCTGCACCCAAACGATTAACTATTTCTTGAACAAAATCTTTACATTCACGAGTCCCTAATGCTTTACTACTGCCATAATTTGAGGCGTGAATTTCGGCTAATCTTTGTAATAACGCAAGAATTTCGTCTTCACTCAATGGATTTAAACGAATAACTGGACCGAGAAATTCTTGTACCCCAGCTTGGGCAACAAAACGGCTTTCTTTAGTGCGTCTGCGCCATGCTTGGTCGGCAAAAAGTCCGCGATTTGGGTCTTCTAAAAATTTGGTTGTACCGCCAATAAGAAAACCAAGATGTTCGGCTTTACATTGCATGGTGTCGTTAAAAATTCCTAACAGGCGATTGTAGTTTTTCTCGCGGGTCACGGTAGTAGAAATTTGATACAAATTCACGGCTTCATCGAGTACTATCAATATGCCTTTATAACCGATTTCGGCAACAAATTTAGCAAGTAATTTCACGTAATCGTACCAGCTTTCATCATCAATGATGACGCGCACGCCTAAAGCTTGTTTCGCTTCGATTTTAGTGGTAAATTCACCGCGTAACCAGCGAAGTGCGGCATTTTTCAAGTTATCATCGTCTTGTCTGTAACCGCGCCAATAGGCACTAATGATATTACCAAAATCAAAGCCATGCACTAAGTCTTCGATAGATTGAACAACTTCACGAATTTTTACTTCTACTGCGTCATCAAAGCCTTCATCGTTGGGACGCATCCCGGTGTCCTTGGCAACTTCTTGCTGAATTTTATTTATCCAACCTTCTAATATTGAGACTAATGCACCACCATCGGGACGAGTTTTTGTCGCCAGATGACTCATCAATTCTCGATAGGTAGCGAGTCCTTCGTTGTTGCTTCCTGCTAATCGTTTTTCTGATGATAAATCGGCATCGGCAACAACAAATCCTTGTTCCATTGCCCGGTTACGAATTAGTTGTAGAATGAAGCTTTTTCCCGAACCGTAGTTACCGATGATAAAGCGGAATGCTGCGACTCCTTCTGCGATGTCGTCGAGGTTTTGAATTAGGCTTTGTAGTTCTTTTTCTCGTCCTACGGCAATGTGTTCAAGTCCTTCTCTTGGCACTACACCCGCACCCAGAGAATTTATTACAGCAGTCGATACTTTCTTTGAGAGTTTAACCTTTACCATTTGGTTGACCAAAATTAGGGTGTAGGGGGTAGGTATTGCAAAATTTTATTTATTTTTACATCCTAACTCATATCAATAAGAGTACAAGCCCCTACCAAAACGAGGATTTTGATGTACAATCAGAATCGGTGTAAGCCCGACTCACTCCGCAGCTAACACCCCATACTCTTATTTTTGGATGTTTTTTTCATATGTCTCGATAACTTTTTTGACATTTGCCATATGTTCTGGATAAATTACTGGGAGTTCGGTGTTTGTTTGGATGATTAGCTCGCCTATTGTATCACTAGAGCGTTCGTTAATAGCATCAATTAATAAATTAGGCATAGTTATATTTGCTTCGGCGATTTGCTTAATCGCTGCTTGGGGATTTTTTTGTTCTAATATAGCTTTTAATACTTGGAATTCGCTATCTGATAATTGACGGCTAAAAGCCGCCCATTTAGTTGGTACTTTTTTAATTTTACTGATTTCTATATTTGTCGGTTCTATTTCGAGTAAATCAGAAAAAGGGAATAATTCAACATCTTCCTCTAAGGTACTGTCCAAGACGTTGTTACTATCAAGAGATTCTTGATTTTGATTTTCTAATTGTCGCAGGAGTTCCCAAACTTGGGTTTGCAGTAAATCGCGTTCGTCTTTTAATAATGAGATTTGTGTTTCTAAATGGTTAAATTCTTCTTGCTTGGTTGTGATTTTAGTTTGGAAGGACTTAATTTTAGTTTCAATGTTTTTACGTTCGGTTGTTTTTGCTAATATTAATTCGTTTTTTTGATGTTCTTGGGTTTCGAGTTCTTGAATATGAACGCGCAGTTCGTGAAGCTTTTCTTCGAGTTGAGGTTTGAGTCGTTCGAGTAAAGTTAGATTATTTTCGAGTTCTTCTTGTTGACATTTGAGTTCGTTTACATGTATTTGTAGTTTCGTAATTTCGGCGCGAGAAACGTTAATATTTAATTCTTGTCGGCGTTTTTCGGCTGATAAGGAGTTATGGGTTTCAATTTTAGTTTTTTCGAGGTTATCAATTTCGCTACGTAGTTGATTTAAAACTACCTCAATTTGCTTTTTTTGCCCAATAAAGTTACTAAGTTCGCGGTTCAGTACATCGCGTTGGTTGCGACGGTCAGCAACTTGATTTTGTAATTGGTTTGATTCGTTATAAAGTAAATTTCGGTGGTTTTCAAGTTGAGTTACTTCCGAGATACAATGCGATTTTAATCCTTCCAATTCGCGGATGCGTTTGTGTAAGGAATCTAAAATCAGCATTTCATAGTTCCGACGACGCTTATCAACAAAAAAAGCAGCTAGATAAGTGGCAGGTACGGTAATAATTGCAGTGAAAAAAGCTTCGCCGAAATTCCACTTGAGGACAAGGGTTAGACCGAAACTTACACCGAAGGCAACTATACCGATAATAAATCGATTGCCGAACATTGCTGATTGCATAATGCTTATGTTTAGCTTTGTAAAATAATTTGAATAGTTATTATTTTTGTGCCATTTCTCCAATAAAGTTTAGTAGTGGTTGGTGGGTACTACATTTTAACAACTGTTCTGGTGAAGTTGAATTTAGTTTGACCGATTTACTTTTAAGAAACACGGGGGAAAGGGTAAGGGGAAAGGGGTAAAGGTAAAGGATAAGAATGTTATATATAAGTTTTTTGTTCCTTTTCACGAACTCCCTACCCTTTGTAGTCGGATTTTAATGAATATGGTATCGATTTTACTGCGAGCGTCTGCGTATAACACTGTACTGGAAGTTGCCGAAAAATGAAATAGTTAGTTTTGTTCGGGGGGTAAATTTTGCGAGGCTTGGATTATACCACCGTAGACGGTTATATCTGCTTTTAAATAATCAATAAATTGACGTGCGGTTCTTCCCGACCTACCATTATGACGGGTTGCCCATTGTAAAGCTTTATATTCTAAATCTTCTTGAGCGATCGCAATTTGAGCAAGTGAGGCTAAATGACGAACTATTTGTAGATAAGTATTTTGGTCTGCGGGTTCAAATGTCAAAGTTAAACCAAAGCGATCGCTAAACGATAACTTCTCTTGCATGGTGTCCCAAGCATGAACTTCATCGTTATCTTTGGGTCTGGGTCGGTCGGTAAAATATTCGCGGATGAGGTGACGGCGATTTGATGTCGCATAAACTACTACGTTAGGCGATCGCGCTGTTAAATTTCCCTCTAATCCGACTTTTAGCGCTTTAAATGCATCGTCATCGTCTTCAAAGGATAAATCATCGACAAAAATGATGAATTTCTGCGGGACATCGCGCAACTTCTCGATGATTACAGGTAAATCCTTTAATTGTGATTTTCCCACTTCGAGCAATCGCAATCCGCGATTCCAATACTCGTTCAACAAAGCTTTGACTAAAGATGACTTACCAGAACCCCGACTACCGTACAGTAATACATGTAATGCTTTTTGTCCCAATAGTAAGAATTCGGTATTTTTGAGTAAAGCTTCCTGCTGCCACTCGTAACCAATTAATTCGTTTAATCTAACTTCATCAGGATAGCGAATTCCCACTAATTCCCCATCCTGCCACCGCAAAGCTTTATATACAAATAAACCCGTACCAGATTGCCGATAATACGCTGCTAACTGTTGGGTCGCATCTGCCCAATGTTCTAATTGTTGTAAAGATTCAATATATTGCTGTTCCAAAGACGTAGTATTCGGCGTTTCTACATACCATAAAACGGGCGATACGGGAAGATGGGCAACAGACTGCACCCATGCGCTTAAAACTGCACAGCTACATGTATAAAGACCTTGCAAAGCCTGCAAATCATTCTCAGCTGCGCTAATCAAAGCAGGAGGCAATTGTGAGAATTCTAAACGTTGAGCTTGGTTTGAAAAAGGATTATCATCGCGCAGAATTTGGGTAATTAAATAGTCTTCCCAATTTTGATTTCTGACTGCCAGCGATTTGAAGTAGTTGCTATAGGCGATTAGGCAACTTCGAGCATCGGCATCAGTGTATCGTATTGCTTGCAACAGTTCAAGAAAGGCGCTCCCCACTTCCCCAACTAAAACAGATTGGTAAAGTAAAAGAGAGGCTGCTTGACGTTGGAGAAATTGCACTTGTGCGATTGTCTTGCTATCCATCAATTCACTGTGGGATGTAGTTAAACAGCTATTTGTCAATTGTCTGCCTTGCTAGTAAGGCTAAATCAAACTCTACATAGGTTGTAATAAATGAATTTTAGTATCGCGGCTGTGTTTGCCTACGGTATCGTGGCTATTATTGGTGGCATCATTGGTTACATTCAAGCTAGCAGTAAAGTTTCGCTGATAAGTGGTGTTGCTAGCGGTTTATTGCTTGTTATTGCTGGGTTTTTTCGACTTCAGGGGCAAGGTTGGGCTTCAATTTTAGCCATTGTTGTTACTGCTGTTTTAGTAGTCGTTTTTGCCATTAGATTAGCTAAAACACGTAAATTCATGCCTGCGGGATTAATGATGATTTTGGGAATAGTAACGCTGGTAATTGGTATCAGCAATAAATGACTCCAAATCTATGCGATAACGCAAAATCGTTATGCGATACCAATTAACTTTGAGTATTTGATGGGTTAATTAGGCGTAGGTTGGGTGGAACGTAAGCGCACGCAGGCTACGCCAACGCGCAGCGTGTCCCCTTGGGACGAGCGTGGAACCCAACATTTAACAGTTGGGTTACGCTTACGCTACACCCAACCTACAACCGCGCAACTCCTCAGAACTTCTTATTTATTGAGAACGGATTTAGTAGTATTTATATACTACTAAATTAGTATATTTAATATAGAGGAATGAAAATATAAACTCGTAACCGGAACTAAAGTGCCTAAATAAAACGTTGAAATGCTTGTCAACAGACGAATATAAGCATTTTGACGCTCTACCTACATAGATAAAATTATAAATCTGGCTTTCCCGTGAAGCAGGGTTTTTAGTCTAAACTGTTTTTTGCAAATAAATTTGGATTGCTTTAGTTATAAATTCCTAATCGCCTTTTTTATTAAAATCTGTCTTTAATTTCTAATTGATTTGATGCTAACTGGTGTCATCAAGTTATATAAATCATGCATTGATTGTTAGCTATTTATTAAAATTATTAAGAAAGATTTAGAGGAAATATCAGCTAAAAAAGGCGATTATTAGAGATATTCTGGGTTAATGAAAAAAGTAGCGAAAGTTACACAAAAACCTTGTAAAGCTTGCAGAGCATTGTATTGAGCGATTCCAGTTATACGATTATAAGTATTTATGAACGAATCGACGGATGTAATAATGCCATCTGCAAGTAATTACTGATGTCAAGATTGGATGTGCATAAAAATCATTAAACTTATCCGGAATTGAAGTAATTTTTTATGTACTGTGTAAATGTCGGCTATTTTTATAGATAAGTTGATAAATGATTACAAAAAAAGTAAAGTTTAAGAACGTCGGTAGTAATCAAAATACTGTGAGACTACGAGCGTATAAATATGTAAGCGATGACGGTAACATATTTAAAGATTTAACGGTTGAGATGAGCAGATTTTAAAGGGAGAGTAAAGGCTATATTGCCATTTTGGCAAGCTTTTATTGTCCGAATCGGATATTAGTAGATAGAGCGCGATCGCGTAGCAATATTTTTGTTTGTTGCTGTCTACTGCTAAATGCCGAATCCGAGCCATTACTGAGATAGCCAAGGAAAGAAAGCAAGATTAAAGCAAGAATATATCTGGGACATAATACATGGTTTTTTCACTGTCTTCACACAACGTTATCCAGTATCTGCAACTTCGCGGTCTGTGTAGCTCAGAAGATGGCATATCTGCTGATTCGGAGTTACTACAAGGTGGCAAGAATCATAATTTTATTGTGACTTTGCCTGGAAATCGTCAGCTTCTGGTCAAACAAGAACGCGGTCTAGAAAATAATGGGTTTTCCCATGAGTTTTTTAATGAATGGCTTTTACAGCAATTGCTAGAGCGATTTCCAGTGTTGGGAAATATTTCGGCGATCGCATCATCAGTAGTGCATTTTGATGAAGAAAATTTAATATTGGTTCGCAATTATTTAAGCGAATATCAAGAACTGGGAAGTTTTTGTCAGCATGGTATATTCCCGGAAGCAATCGCTAGCGAGATTGGGAATAGCTTGGCATCGCTGCATCGGACAACTTACGAGCGTCGGGAATATCGCAGTTTTATGGCAACTGCTCCCCAAGGAATGATTCGCTATCAATTTTTCAATCCAGCGCAGGGTATTGGTACGGTAGCACCAGAGATTTTTGGCAGCATCCCAAGCGAAGCATTAAAGTTTTACGTTCTCAACCAGCGTTATGAAAGTTTAGAAGCTGCGATCGCGGATTTGGCTTATGAATGGAATCCTTGCTGTTTAACGCATAACGATTTGAAATTGGAGAACATTCTCGTCCATTCGGACTGGTTCGTCAGGGCTAACTGCATGGTGCGGTTGATAGATTGGGAAGCTGCTTCGTGGGGAGATCCCGCATTTGATTTAGGGACTTTAATTGCAAATTATTTGCTTGTTTGGCTCGAAAGTTTAGTTGTAGATCCAACACTGGAATTGGCTGAATCGCTACAACTAGCAGTCATTCCAGTTGAGATGGTTCAACCTGCGATTTTAGCATTGACTCGTGCTTACTTGAGAGCATTTCCCATGATTTTGGAATACCGTCAAGATTTTGTTTTGCGGGTAGTTCAGTTTGCAGGATTGGCAATTATTAACCAGCTTGAAGAAACGATAAAGTGCAGCAAACACTTCGATAATGCTGGAATTTGTATGTTGCAAGTTGCGAAAACGCTAGTAACAATGCCACAGCAATCGGTACAAACCGTCTTTGGTGTGCGCGAGTCCGAGATTATCGAACCGCTGCAAAAATTGCACAAACTCCCCAAAACCGAACGCGAACAAAATCTACTGCGGATTTACTACGAAAAACCTCGCTTGCGCGGATGTTGACTTTAAAAGTTAGGAGTTAGGAGTTAGGAGTTAAGAGTTAAGATTTAAAACCTCTATTCTTCATTCACTACTAACCCACGATGTCTCATTTCCAACTCCCAACTCCTAATTCTCAATTCCTAACTCCTAACTCCTAACTCATAACTTCTCCTAACTCCCTACTCCCTCAAATGTTAGAAACCGCAAATCATCTACTTGAGACGCTTCATGCGATCGCAAGCAATATTGTAATTGAGAAAAATTTTCGGATTCGTCATCCTCAATATCAACCGTTTGCTTTGCCAGCAGATGTTGCAGCGCGATTTGGGCAGAATTCACCGGAATTACAGCGTAAATATCGCTTGTTGTTATTACGAAATTTTCTTTTTGGAATTTATTTCAACGCATCACTACAAAATATCTCCACTGTTCCTGCTTCGGGGGTTACGGGAATTTACGCACTTCATCAAAATTTAGAGAATAATTCGATTCTGGGAATTGATGAAAATTTTTATACGCAACTCCACGCAAGCAATCACGGTACAGGTTACTTCGACCCAGATTGGGAAGTACTGCGACGCGAACCCGATGGTAGTCTAGCTATTACTAAAGGCGGATTGACAATGTACGCTGATGGAGGACATCTTGAACCCGATGCAGTCGTACCTCAAAAGAGCGATCGCATTGCGATTACAATGCCTAAAAATCGCTTGGAGAATGGGTTTTATGTAGCAGTCAGCAACTTTGGGCAGGAACAGCAAAACAGTCATGCTGATTTAGGGTTGGGACGGATCTATTTTAATATCACGAGTGATGGTGCGATCGCGTTGATGGATAGTCTCACTTACGAACTCAACAAAATCGAAGTTCCCTTCAGCTTTCAGGTGCTTTGCCATCCTGCTGCTTTTAAACGTTACGACTCAGGGATACTTTATTTTGAACAAAAAGATTATTTAACAATTCGCAAAGCACTGCAAACAATTTATTCGCAAAATCAATTACATTTTCGTTTACAAATTCCCTTATTTACCAAATTTTTAGCACCGGGATTGGGTTTAGCAGAAGAACCAAAACAAAAATTTGTTGCCCAAGAAAGCTTTGGTATGAACCGCTGTCAAATTGTAGCGAATGCATTATTAGAAACCTGGGAAAAGGGTGAAGAATCTCCCGAAGCAAGGATGCAAGCAATTCATCAAAATTTTGTCAAACTCGGTATTGATTTACACCATCCTTATTTAAATCCCGCTTCTGAAGATATTTATACAGCTTTAAATTAATCAAATTTCCCACCAGTCAACTCCGACAGCAGGCTTTAAGCCTGCTTTTTTGTAATAATTACATTAAAAGTCAAAGTTGATAAAAATGGTTTTCATATATCATCGCACAATTCGCTTTCAAGACACTGATGCCGCAGGCGTAGTTTATTTTGCGAATATACTTAGTATTTGCCATGAAGCTTATGAAGGGTCTCTAGAAATCTTCGGTATAAATATCAAAGAATTTTTTAGTCATCCTTCAATAGCTTTCCCAGTTGTTCATGCAAACGTTGACTTTTATCGCCCGATATATTGTGGTGATAAATTAGCTATTACATTAACAACGGAAAAACTAAGCGATGAAAAATTTGAAATAAATTACCAACTTTTTGTCAGCGATATTTTGGTTAGTAAAGCCATAACTAAACATGTTTGTATCAATACCGAAAGCCGAAAAAAGCGCGAATTACCAATTCAAATACAGCAATGGATACAAGAGAATCGTTAAGATACTGAAAATTCACGGTGTCCAGATCCCTGACTTCTTTAAGAAGTCGGGGATCTTGTGCATTACGAGTGATTTAGGAACGCTATATTAACTCAAGTTGTAGTTATTAGGACTTACGCACAAATCACGCAATATGTACCACGGAGACACAGAGAACACAGAGTTAAGAGGGTATGTTTCGGTTTTTGCGTAAGTCCTAGTTATTTGAAAACGCAATACCACAAAGTGGTAGACATAAGGATATCACAAAAGTAATAAAATCCCCTCGCTTATTAAAAAACGGAGGGGAACTTACAAATCTTCTTGATGCGAGAGGTTTTACAGAAACTTACCCAAAGCTTGGAAATTGTCCAGCAACTCGCTGGACAATTTCGTTGAGGATGTTACGAGTATGTTACAAAATTAAGTTGAACAGAAGATACAATATGTAGAGGCACGTAAAGTCTACGGCATCGTGATGCTTACTACTAAGCCCGTAGCGACTCCCATAAAGAGAAGTTTGTGTACCTTTTCTGGCAAAATTTCGGAGCCTCTACACGATACTAGCAACACTGAAAGGGCTACCAGAGGCGATCGCTTTTTGTTGGACGTCGAGGACTGAGGGAATAGATAGTCCTGTCTCGCTACCGATTGTCGTGAGTTCTGCAAGAAAGCTACGACCTGCGGCTCCACCTGGTAGCGACATTCCTAAGCTTAAGCTTTCTGCGTCAACAAAGGAATTGCGGGTAATGGAACTAGTTTCCACCCACTTGAGGCTGGCAAGTAAATCTCCTGTAGAGGTAATACTGATATTGGTGGAAAATTCATTCCCCTGTCGGTTTTGGATGATAGAAAGTTGGTCAAAACTTAAACCACCAATTAAACCAAGGCGATCGTTGCTTTAGAATTGGTTAATTGTAGTGGAGCCAGCACCTGCAACCAGAACAAACAAGTCGCTACCGCTACCACTATAAATTAAGTTATCGCCAGTGCCTGCTGCAATTAGGTTGTTACCTTCTGCGGCATAAATGACATCATCGCCTGCACCTGTAAATATCCAGTCGTTGCCGGAACCTGCGTAAACTATATCGTGACCAAAACCCGTACCAATCAGATTATTTCCTTCTGCGGCGTAGATTTGGTTGCGACCATTGCCTGCGTCAATTAAATCGTTGCTGGAACCTGCATAAATGGTATCATCTCCAAAGCCTGTGAAGATATTATTTAAACCTTCGCCAGCGAAAACTTGGTTGTTGCCATTGCCTGCGTTGATGATGTCACTGCTGGCACCTGCGTAGATAGTATCGTCACCAGAACCAGAAGTAATTTGATTGAACCCTTCCCCGGCAAAGATTTTGTTTAAACCATCTCCTGCGTTAATAATGTCACGACCAGAGCCTGCATAGATGACATCATTGCCAGAACCTGCACTAACTAGGTTATTACCTTCCCCAGCATAGAAGGTGTTGTTACCTTCTAAATCCGAGAGAAAATCGTCACCGAGACCGGCATCGAGGGAATCATCTCCGAAACCGCCTTCGAGGATATCGTTACCAAGGTCACCAACCAAAGTGTCTTTCTCATTACCACCTCGGAGAATATCGTTACCGTTACCACCCCAAAGAGTATCTTCTCCAGCACCACCATCCAAGGTATCATCTCCAGCCCGACCTTCGAGGGTGTCGTTGCCTGCTAAACCAGTGAGGATATTGTTGTTGTTATCGCCAATGAGGAAGTCGTTGTAAGAAGAACCTTCGAGGTTTTCAATTGAGATAAATTTATCGCCTGTGGCATCCCCTTGCCAACCCGTACCTTCAGCTAAACTGCAGCAACACCTGATGTTGCAGTAATGTAGGAAGCGGTATCGCTGCCAGTGCCACCATCGAGAATATCGGAAGGCCAACCAGTGCCAGTGCCACCAACGAGATAATCATCTCCTGCACCGCCAAAGATTTCATCGTTCCCAGTTTCCCCAAAGAGGCGATCGCTTCCTGCTTCGCCTTTGATAATATCGTTACCATCACCACCGAGAATTGTGTTGGCTTTGCTGTCACCAATGAGGATATCTTTGAAGCGAGAACCAATGATGTTTTCAATATTATTGAGGGTGTCTAGTCCGTCAATGCCATCAAAGGCGGTATTGTTTGTTAGGTCAACAGATACACCGATGTTAGCGCTATTGAAGGAGCGACGGTAACTAACGGTGTCAAAACCATCACCACCATCGAGGACATCATCACCACCGTTGCCAATGAGTAAGTCGTTGCCAGCCAAGCCCTTGATGACATTTTTGAGGGCATTGCCAATTAAGATATTATTGTAGGCTGAACCTGTAACGTTTTCGATATTGCGAAGGCTATCAACATCGCCGAAACCATCCCAGGTTTTACCTGCGTTGACATCAAAGGTAGGCTCGAGGTCGAAGGGGTAGGTATTATTGCTGTAGCCTTGGGTTTCGTCAAGGTTGACGATGACAAAACCAGGGTCGTTATCGTAACGAGCGGTATCGATATCGGCTCCGCCGTCGAGGATATCAAAACCTGTACTGCTAAAGAGTTGGTCGTTACCATCTTGACCAAAGAGTTGGTCATCCCCCTGTTCGCCATCAAGGGTATCGTCGTCCCCTAAGCCAAGTAAGAAATCGTTGTTGTCGCCACCTTTGAGTGTATCGTTCCCTGAGCCACCGTTCAGTACATCTACACCAGATCCGCCAAAAAGTTGGTCGTTACCCGCTTCGCCAAACAGCACATCATCATTAGGTCCACCCTTCAACGTATCATTGCCGATGCCACCGTCTAGAAAATCTTTGTCTGCACCACCATCAAGCAAGTCATCGCCAGATTCACCGTAAAGGCGATCGTTCCCACCATCCCCGGCAACGTAATCATTCCCATCACCCGCACGAATTTCGTCGCCGAATTCAGTACCCTCTAAAAAGTCTGCACCAATACCCGTTGTCACCCGAATGCTGCCATCCGCACGGTATTCGATATCGCTGCTAGTAGGTCTAACTAGCGATGGTTGGGGTGGAGTCTGAGAATTAGAGCCTTTCTTATATGTAGGATAGGAGGTTTACATCAAATTTGTGACTTGTGGAAAAGTGTGATATTGCAAATTCACTGGCTTCGAGAAAGTGCGATAGTGATTACATTTCTTAAGTGATAGTTTGTCAATTTTTCCGAATATTACAAAGTTATCATAGTGATATTTGTTTGTCTTTTAACGGAATTGTTTAAATCTTCTGAATTTTTCATTAATGATTAACCGATCGGCAATTTGCTTATTTTGAGATACTTTATAAAGAATAAACTCTTTACGTGTTACTAGACCACGATAGAAATCATTACCAAATTTATATCCTCGCAATTTATTATCGTAGCGAACAACAGCAACTCTGGTATAAGTTCGTCTTACAGAATACGCCCAATGTTACAGTTGCTTGAGAAACTGTTGGGATAGAACAAAATAGTAAAGATAAAGTCAATAGTAATTTTTTCATTCTTTTACTCTTTTAAAATTGGTTGAATGAAGCTATTATTAGCTCTAACAAAACAAGGCTTTTCATACTGATAGCCTGTTGGTAACACTGCTAACCAAGGTTTACGTTGTCTATCTCGTCTAATTACAGGTTCTTCTCCTTGAGTGAAGACATAAATTTTACTACCGCTATCAAACTTTTTGATAACACGATAATTTGAACCAGCACCACTACGACAGTTTAAACCTGCGCGATCGCGATCTACAACTAGCCATTCTGACCAATTGCCATCATAGTAATCACCCCTTTTATTAGGTACAGGTTGTGCCAATACCATATTAGGAATAGTACAAATTGAAGCTGCGATCGCAAATCTAAGTAAATTACGAAACATAGATTAACCTTACAAATTATTTGGATTTTATTTAAATATTAATGTGCGAAAAGCAAATTCATTACCTGCTTTCACTATGAGCGATATTTTAAAACTGGCAAGTGTTAGCAACTCCTGGACGATTGTACCAATGAATAATTTTTTCTTGAATTATTTTTCTACCTCTACGAGTAACTAATAGTCTACGCTTTGGAAAACTAACTTCATAACGTAAATCGCCATTTCGAGCTACATATATCATTTTAGGTTCATCCGTTTCGCGAACTAGTGATACAGAAATAAAATAGTTTTTTCGCTTTTTATTCCGTGCTTCATAGATGATAGGAATGTCTCCTTCACTAGTTTCTTGCCCACAAATATAAAGAATATAGTTTTGGGTTTCTGCTCTAACTAACTTTGGGGCACGATTACAAATTAAGCGTTGATTTTCTGGCTCTGTACTCAAAGCTACAGGTGTAGATAATGCCATCATGCCAATAGTTGCAAGTATTATTTTAAATTTTTGTTTTATACTCATAATTTCGGTTAAATAATAATTCTAAATTCTTTATGGTAAATCAATAGTAAATCTTTCCACACGAGGACGCTGACGAGGAGTTTTAATAGTTAAGGTGTTAGTTTTGAGGTCAAGTTTGTAAGTTGTGTACCTACCACTACGAGCTACAAACTGAGTATCCGTATAGCTGCTCAAGGGTAGAAAAATAGTGCTTCTATTTCTCTTATAGTCCGCAATATAGTGAGTAGGTAATCCAGTACCGCGTTGTCCGCAGATTTTCACACTATAATTTTTAGTCGAACCCTGTAAGTATACATATTGCTCCGGACATCTATCATCTAAAAAAGCTTGAGCGATAAGTTGATGCTTAATAAGTGAATTCAGGGGTTTAGCAATTGATTTTGCAGTTTGAGTTGAAATAGGCAATAGCAAAGAAGTAAGCAATGCGATATGTATAAATTTCATAATTATTGTGTGATTGATTAGAATACCAAAATACGAATTTTACAAAAACATGAGTTTGTTAGATTTATTAATTTATTTCCAGTTACTTAATTTTATTTAGTATTTGTTGTATTATACCAATCAAATTATTCAACGATTGGAGAAGTGCTACCTACGACACTAAAATTTAGCATTTTAGTTATTAGTTGACTTGGATTACTAGCATTTTTCCTACTTATATTGAATAAAAAATTATTTTTATTACACTCTGAGGCACTATTTTTAATCGAGCAAACAACACGATATTTTCCTACTTTACCCGTCGTTAGTAGTAAACCACTGACCATATTGCCATTATTAGCTATGACATTTTTTAACTTATTCGTAACTGCGTAGCATCGACGCTTGGGGGTATAACCTGCGGAACTAAATTCCCTAGTTTTCCAAATAATGAAATGAGTCGCTGAACCTTGAGAGGTAATTGCCACTGTGACATAATTATTATTAATTTTACGACACTCAAAGTTACTAAACTCAGCAGCTAATGTTGGCTTTTGCATAAAAAAGCTACTACTTACAAATATTATACTTGCTGTGGAAAAGTATTTAATAATTTTCATAAATAACAATCTCAATTTAGTTAAAGTTAGGGGAAAATAGGAAATACCCAAGGTTGTTTTGGAGGTATTTTTTCAACAATAGTATATGTAAAATCGGGTTTTATACCCAAAGGTTCGATAAAGTAGCGAGGTGATTGTTCATCTTCAAGGGTAGGTGTGATAAAGTATTTTGAACTGTTATCCCATATTTTGTCTTTTCCATTAGATACGTTTAACCAAATATCTGAATCAGTCAGTTTGTTTTTATCAATTTGCATTAATAGATTTTTTTGATTAGGTTCAACAACCCAACTCAAATTTTTATCTGGGTAGAGTGTAAGTTTTCCATTAATATGCAACACAACTCGTACAGCAAGTTTTTTCCCTGTTTTATTGTCAATGAAGATGCTTTTAAGGTTATTTGTATTGGAAGGATTGGAGGGATTGGGTTGCGTTGTTTCACCTGTAAATTGTGTGTTCTTGTTACAGAAAATTTTGCAAATTGCTGTCCCAGCTTTTTTTAATAATTCACTTGGTTGAGCTTGAGATTGTTTTTGCCAACAAAATGCTAGAGTAATAGAAGCAACAAATAGTAAAAATAATTTTGCAAAAAGATTGTTTTTTTTCATAATTATGAACTGGAAAAATCAAAAATAATTATTGAACTGTAGGAAAAATCCAACTTCCCTGAACAGGAGAAGTATGATTTATAGGTTCAGGTTGTTTCTGAGAAAATGTTTCTGTAGAAAAGCCCAACTTGGGTGTAGACAAAATTGAGATTAGAGTCAAAGTCATTAGTAATAAAAACTGAATTAATTTTTGATAAAATTTCATATATTTTACTAGTGTTTGGATGTTTAATGTATCGAAAGTGGAGTAAGTAGGTTGAATCTGATGATTTTAAGCACAATAAAGTACTGAGCAATATTTAATTTATTGTGTCAAAAACAACCTACAAATATTGTTAAACCTTAAAGGTTAACTTCTTTTGTGTCTGATACCATTTTACTTTTGTCCTCAAGAGCATTCTGGAATGGGCTATAGTACATTTCCGCTCGAATTTTGTGCTTTCCAGGTGGTAAAGAAGATTTATCTATGGTGACTGGTTTATTAGGACTAGAAGAGGCGATTGCGCCTTGCTCGTCCAGATGCCATAAGATAGTAGCATTTTTAAATAAACCACTAATTACACCTGCAAATGGACGCTTATTAGTAGGAATTTCAGCATTAATTTCTCTTTGGTAGGTTTTAAGATTTTTCGTAGCTGTAAACTTGCTTCTGAGCCAACGATTGAGATCAAATGTGAAATTTAAGTCATAACTCTCACAAATTTTGGTGAAAGGGACACAGACTTTTTTCTTTCCTAAACCCACGTCAAAAGTCAATACTTTATTAAGTTTTTCATTAATTGTCACAATAGTCATCAGTGCATCTATCCCTGCACTAGGTGTTATCTTCATTAGGACAGCATCTTTGACTTGACTATTCAACTCAAGCTGTGAACCTACAGTTTTGATTTCAGTTACCACACCAGGTCTGGGTTGGTCAAATTTTACTTTAGTCCAGCCTTCTAACCCGACTTCTGGTCCAAAAACACTCCAAAGTAAAACTTGAACAGTCGGTTTGATAGCGGCTTTTATATCACCACTGATATTAGCTGCACCGCAGAAAACTGTAGCATTTATAGATTTACTATCATTGAAATCAAATTTCCATTTTTCACCTTTTTTACGATTGTCAAATTCGCTATCAAAATTAAAATAACCTGTTTGTAAAAAGCCAATTACTCCCTTAAAATCTAACTGTAATTTTGCATCTATCGGAACTTTAACAAGTAGTGGGAATTGAATCCAGAAAGGGATAGCAGGAGGAATATATACTGGACCAAAAATAGGTTGAACACCTGTGGGAATATTAATCGGACCTTTTTTGTTTTTGCAGTCCAAGCTATCTTCTCTACAATATTGCCAAGACTTCAATGCATCTATGTTTAACCCTGCTAGCAATACTTCCTTTTCTACAGACGTATCAATCTTTAAATTGAAGCCATCTAAGGGACGCTTAATGTCGTACCCAAGCTCAGAAGTATCTTTTAGCTTAGGTTGAAAATCAAACCCAAAAAGAGCCTTTACAACTAATTTTTCTTCTTTTGTAATAGCCTTTTGTTGGAATTTATTTGAATCAGCCTTTTTTACGTTGTCATAGTTGGTATTAATCTGCTTAGTCTCATTTTCTTTGTCTTTAGCTAATGCTTCTTTTAAATCAAATTGGTAGAACTGACCTTTAGGAGGCATTATCTCGTTTGGCTTCCGTAACTGATCTAGGTTGAGACTTCCTCCTGGAGTGGGTGAGTTATCATTTTCTTGTTGATATTCTGTTTTAACAGCACCTTCTAATAATGCGTTGTACCGAGTTTCGTAAGCTTCCCGATAACATTTTTCAACAGAAGCGTCTACTGGAGATTGGTCTTCATTTGGTGGTAGGTTAACCCATCTATCTTTTGTTGCATCTTGATTGTTTGGTGTGTTGTCTGGTTGAAAACTAATTTTTAAAGTTTCTAAGTCACGCTGAGTTAGTTTCCTGCGACTTCCATCGGGGTTTTCTATAAGTAAGTCTGTAAATTTGAAGGGTTTTTCAGTTCGAGGAAAAAATTCATCGGCACTAGTAATGCGGGTGTTTAAACAGTTACCCTTAACTTCCAGGACTCTTCGAGGAGGAATATCTGGAAAATGGATAATAGTTCCTCCCCGTTTAATGGTGGGTAACTGCTTCCAAGCTTCAGGATCGTCTTTAAAACAGATAAGGTTTGGTTGGTTAGGATCGATAGAAATGACAGAAGCACCTGGTTTAGTTGGTAAAGGGGTTACTCCTGGTGGAAGAATTAACGAACCATCAGCAGGGATCGAACTGAAGGTAACTTTGGTGTAGCTATTATTAACGCTAGCAACTAGAGTAGTAATATCAGATTCCAAAGGGGTATAGGTAAGAACTCTACCTTTAGCAATTTGCTTACCATTTTTAAGCCAAACAATATCGCGATCGCGGTTTTTCCCCTTTTTATCCCTGGCTTGAGCTTCGATCTTTAGGGAAGTCCCTACTTTAAAGACGCTCCCGTCAATATTATTGAAATTGATGATTTCGACTTTGACTCCATCAATTGTATTTCCCATGCTCATTGCCAAAGGAGTGGAAGGTTTTCTTCCTGCTGCTGCAACTATACCTACCATCCCGTTTTCTTCATCAACTTCACTGGTGTAGGCAACGTTAATCAGGTTATTTAAGTCTACACGGGGGATACGATTAGCTTTGACGCAAGAACCTAGTTGCCTAGCAAGTTTTTTTACAGCTTGGTTTTGTAGGTATCCTTCTGGACGATTCTTAAAACTACTGAGAGGGAATGATTCGCCTTTGACACAAATAAAATCTTCAAGGTATTGCTGCTCTAATGAAGCAATAAACTTATTACTGGCAAATGCTGGTTCGGGATAAGTAATTAAAGATGTAGCAGTGAATATTACAGATAGCAGTATGCTAATCCATTTTTTCCATAAGTACTTTTTTAAAAACATATATATATTTGCTAGTATATTTTCCTCTTTTAAGAATCATTGACCGATTTAAGCCGTCTTCCTAATATTTTGTTTGCCCCACTGCACCTAACCTAAAATGCGATCGCTTAACTAATGCACCCAACCCAAAACGCGATCGCCTAACAAACAAACCCATCTGTGTACGTAAATATTCTGTGTTCAAAGTTTATTTGTTACTCAATACTCTACCAACTTCGTATATTATCTGACAAGCATAAAAAGTCAGATAAAGGTCAGGAAAAAGTCATATTTTAGACATGTAATCGTTATAATTAGCCTTTTTGCTTAGTTTCTGTGTCGATGTCCTATTGTCTGAAGTGCAAGATAGGGATAAGTAGATATACTTATGTCTATCTTGTGCTACCTATGATTCACAAAGCTCAAAGGAGAAAAGCGAATTGCTTACTATTGAAGAGGGATTAGCTGTTATTGAGCAGTTATTGCCACAAAGATATTTAAATAAAGTTCAGGAAATTATCCTCCGCAGTTCTTGGGCTGGACGGTCTTACGATGAAATTGCCAAGGCTTCTGGTTATGATTATGGTTATATAAAAGATACTGGCTCAAAACTGTGGCAATTACTGACGGATATCTTGGGTGAAAAGGTAACAAAACTTAATATAAAAGGTGTATTGCAGCGCTATGTCGAATCTAGAGATGTTGTGTGTAACGTTCCTATCCAAAATTCAGAAACCCAAAATCAAGTTGATTGGGGAGAAGCGATTGACGTGTCATTTTGGTGCGATCGCACTTTTGAACTTTCCACATTACAGCAATGGGTTATTAAAGATAAATGTCGTGTTGTCACGCTTTTAGGGATGGGTGGTATTGGTAAAACCGCTTTATCTGTGAAGTTTACGCAATTAGTACAGGATAATTTTGATTTTGTCATTTGGCGTAGTTTACGCGATACTCCGACATTAGATGATTTATTAACAAACTTAATTAAATTTACTTCTCAGCAACAGGAGGTAAATCTACCAGAAAAATTAGGTGCAAAAATATCTCTTTTAATTACATATTTACGGAAATCAAAATGTTTATTGGTGCTTGATAATTTTGATGCTTTGTTGAGCAGTGGTAAACGGGCTGGATTGTATCATGATGGTTATGAGGAGTATGGGGAATTATTGGAACGGGTAGGGGAAACAGCGCATCAAAGTTGTCTGTTATTAACTTCACGAGAAAAACCTGCGGAAGTAGCTGCTTTACAAGGTGATATTTTCCCTGTACGGGTGTTACAGCTTGATGGGTTGAGTACAGTTGCCGCACAGGATATATTAACAGCAAAAGGATTATTTGGTACGGAAGCTGAAATCGAGCAATTAGTCGCATCTTACCGAGGTAATCCTCTGGCTTTAAAAATAGCTGCAACTTCAATTGTTGATTTATTTGCTGGTAGCATTGACGATTTTTTACAGCAGCAAGTAACGGTTTTTAATGGAATTCGCAATCTTTTAAACCGTCATTTTAAAAGATTGTCACCGTTAGAGGAACGAGTAATGTATTGGCTAGCTATTAATCGAGAGCCAGTTCAAGCTTTAGAATTAGAAAGTGATATTATTCCAGCAGTCTTGAGAGCAAATTTACTGGAAACTTTGGAATCATTAACTTGGCGTTGTTTAGTTGAAAAAAGTCAGGTGGGGTTTACCCAGCAACCTGTAGTAATGGAATATGTGATAGACCAATTAATCGAGCAGGTTAGCCAGGAAATTATCGCTGGTAAAGTAATTTTTTTGAATATATATTCTTTGATTAAGGCGACGGCAAAAGATTAATTCGGGAAAGTCAAATTCGCGTTATTGTTGAGCCAATATTAAATAATTTATTGAGTAATTTAAAAAGTAATTTACAGGTAAAAAATAGAATAGATAGGACTTACGCACAGTCAACGAAAAAATAGGTATTCCAAACATATTCGATCGGAACCTACCCCCCGATAAATTGGGGGGCTTTGCGTAAGTCCTAATAGAAATGGTATAACTTATCAAAACCTTTTTATTTCAACGCTACTTGCTGCGATTCTATAGCTATTTTCTGAATTTGTTGACGATTGATTTTCCCTTGAGAATTACGCGGTAA
>CAXTCQ010000094.1:0-27474 GCA_964242965.1 uncultured Calothrix sp.
CCTCCCCCCACCTCTTCATCTCCAGACCTGCCTGAAAATCTCAAGTCGAATTCAAACCCTTTGCTGTTTCCAACTAAACCAGAGGAAGTTAAAATTCAGGTTTCCCAGGCAATTACCCTCGAACAAGCAATTGCCATAGCACGACAAAACAACCCGGAATTGCAAAATGCGATTTTAGAAGTCGAACGCAGTCAAGCTTTTGTTCGAGAAGCACAAGCTGCCTTATATCCGACTTTGAACATTAACAGCAATATTACGCGCAGTCAGTCTGCAAGCGACAAACTTTCGGTTGACGCTGGTGTAGTACCTCCTGATAGCGATAAACCTTCGACTACCTTCAATGGACAAGCGGAATTTCGATACAATATATTTACTTCAGGAAGACGGTCAGCAACTATCCGCGAAGCTGAAGAACAGGAGCGCATCAGCAAGTTGAGTCTTGAAACTCGCTTCCAACAAATTCGCCTCAACGTCACCTCGCGGTATTACGATTTACAAGCTGCTGACGAACAAGTGCGGATTAATAGCGCAGCTGTAGAAAATGCCCAAGCGAGTTTGCGCGATACTCAAGCACTCGAAGGTGCGGGAGTTGGGACAAAATTTGATGTATTGCGATCGCAAGTCAATCTTGCTAATTCCCAACAAGATTTAACTAACTCGCTTTCGCGTCAGCAAATATCGCGGCGGCAATTAATAACGCTATTAAATCTACCGCAAAATGTAAATATTAGTACTGCTGAATCAGTCAAAATCGCGGGGTTGTGGAATCAAACACTCGAAGAAACTATCGTTCAAGCGTATCAAAGCCGTCCCGAACTACAGCAACGATTAGCAGAGCGAACAATTGGCGAACAACGTCGCAGGCAAGCATTATCGCAACTTGGACCCCAAGTAGCATTCGTAGCAACATACGACTTACTCGACCGATATAACGATGATATCAACACTAAAGATGGTTATTCGATTGGAGTGCGGGCAAGTTTGAACTTATTCGATGGAGGTGCAGCAAGTGCCAGAGCATCGCAGGAACGGAAAAATATTGCGATCGCCGAAAATAACTTTGCCAACCAGCGTAACCAAATCCGCTTTGAAGTCGAACAGTACTACGCGCAGCTACAGTCAAATCTAGAGAACGTCCAAACAGCATCAGCAGCTGTAGACCAAGCACGGGAAGCATTACGGCTAGCACGGTTACGCTTTCAAGCTGGAGTCGGAACCCAAACCGATGTCATTGCAGCCGAAAACGACCTCACCCGCGCTCAAGGTAATCGCATTACCGCAATCCTAGATTACAACCGCGCTTTTGCGAACTTGCAGCGTGCTGTTTCGCTACGAGCGTAAAGTTTTGGGAATTGGGTAATAGAAATCAGTTTCTCCTATAGAGACGCGAAATTTTAGAGACGCGAAATTTCGCGTCTCTACATCTCCCAACTCTTAACTCCCTACGGAATTAACACGTCCGATCCAATACCTTGTAAAATTAGGGTAAGAGAGAGGAAAATATTAAGACATGGTAGCATCGAAGACGAATTTAAATATTGCAGCATTAGAAGCAGAATACAATCAAAAATCACCACGCGAAATCCTGAAATTTGCTTTAGATAATTTCGATAATATGGCGATTTCCTTCAGTGGTGCTGAAGATGTTGTACTGATTGATATTGCGTCAAAAATTACTAAAGACTTCCGCGTTTTTACTTTAGATACCGCACGCTTGCACCCAGAAACATACCAATTTTTGGATGAAGTTAGAAACCATTACGGTATCAAAATCGAAGTAATGTTTCCCGATGCAGCCGAAGTCCAAGCAATGGTAGACGAAAAAGGGATGTTCAGCTTCTACAAAGATGGTCACAAAGAATGCTGCGGAATACGCAAAGTTAAACCGCTGCGTCGCAAACTCAATACCCTCGACGCTTGGATTACTGGACAGCGCAAAGACCAAAGTCCCAGTACTCGCAATGGTATCCCTGTAATCGAAGTTGATACAGGTTTTTCAACCCCAGACCATGAATTGATTAAGTTCAACCCCTTAGCAAACTGGTCTTCTGCCCAAGTGTGGGAATACATCCGCGCATTAGGAGTACCTTACAACAAGTTGCACGAACGCGGCTTTGTTAGCATTGGTTGCGAACCCTGTACCAAAGCAGTTTTGCCTAACCAACACGAACGTGAAGGACGCTGGTGGTGGGAAGAAGCTACTCAGAAAGAATGCGGTTTGCACGCAGGTAACTTGCAAAATTAATCCCGTAGGGTGCGTTAACGAAGTGTAACGCACCGAAATAAACCATGAATTATATAAATAAATTACTTGCCCCAAATATTACTCGGCATTATTGTAATAATTTAATTTTTAATATGTTGAAGTAGAGGATTTGTTTAGATGATGCAGCCTGTAGCTATTGACTTATTTGCTGGGTCTGGTGGCTTTGGTTTAGGTTTTAAAATGGCAGGCTTCTCTGTTCCTATGTCGCTCGAACTTGATGCCTGGGCTTGCGATACATTGCGCTACAACTATCCAAAAATGCAAGTTATTCAGGAAGATATACTTAATTTGAATACTTCAAGCAGCGTCACAAATATTTGCCCTTCCGAGCCTGATATCATTATTGGCGGACCACCCTGTCAAGGTTTTAGCATTGCTGGTCCAGCAACTAAAGACCCTAAAGACCCAAGGAATAGTTTATTCAAAAATTTTGCTCAATGGATTAGTTTTTTAAAACCTAAAGCCTTCGTGATGGAAAATGTAAAGGGTTTACTCACGCGCAAAAATGCCGAAGGTAAAAAAGTTCTAGACATTATTACAACAACATTTGCAGAACTTGGATACTTTGTAGAGGTTTGGTTGCTAAATGCAGCAGAATATGGTGTACCACAGATTCGAGAGCGCGTTTTTATTGTTGGTAACAAAACAGGAAAAGAATTGGGAACTCCCCGTAAAACCCATTCTCTAAATTTATTAAACGAAAAAGGTATTCAATTGTCAGTCTTTGAGTGTGTAGATATACTTCCGGCTATTAGCTTGTGGGATGCAATATCCGATTTACCACCCTTAGAAGCACGAGAGGGAGAAGAGGAGCAAAATTTTACTTTAGTTCCTCAGAATGATTATCAATATTTGATGAGGAATTACAGCCAAACACTTTATAATCATGTTGCTATGGAGCATTCTCAAAGGCTTGTTGAACGCTTTAAACATATAAAATGGGGCGAATCAAGCTCAGACGCTCCGCAAGAACATGGAGCTAGAAAACGTAATGGCAACGGAGATTTGTCGGGAATAAATTACGACCAAAACAATCGGCGTTTATATCCTTATAAGCCATCACATACAATAACAGCTTCATTCTACGCGAATTTTATCCACCCTTTTCAACACCGTAATTTAACTGCTCGTGAAGGAGCGCGTATTCAGTCATTCCCCGATACTTATCGCTTTATGGGTAAAAAAACTGTAGTATCTCATAAGTTACTTCAAAGAGAGGAACGATTCAATGAGAAATTTCTTTGTCAATATAATCAGATAGGTAATGCAGTACCACCGCTTCTTGCTAAGTCGATTGCACTTCATCTCCAAGAAAAATTACAGTTATGTCCACAAGCGATAGGAACCCTTTAGTTCACGGCTCAAATTTAGAGCAAAAGGAAAGTCATCGTACAAAATATAGAGATAGTGATAGCAAAAAATATCTTAAAGAAATTAGATCAGAATACGATAAGTGGCATTCAGAGAATATGCAATTAGTTGGTCCAACTTCAACAGAAACTGAGGACGATGACATTCTACTTGCCAAGAGAGTAAAACTTCTTTATACTTATAAAGATTTTCTAGACCAACAACATTATGCTGAAAAGTTTGACTCTAGGTCTAATCTCCATTCGAGCGTTCTCGAAGAATTTCTATACTATTTATTCAAGGATTTAGTAAGGGATTTTGGTGATAACGCTCTTATTGGAAAATCACATACCTTTAAAGATATTTTCTTTGTGCCACCGAAATACTCGGAGATGCTAAAGCGCCCGTATGCACGGATTGAAAAGAAAGACCATGATTTTGTAATTGGAGCAACTATACAAGTATCATTTGAAGCAGCTCCTCCACCAGAACAAGATGATAATCCAGGCGAACAAATTACACTAATCAAAGAAGAACCAGAAAACTATTCTCAAATAAAAGTTACAGGTAATACTGAAACCCACATTTTTGATATTCCTGTTGTTGCAATTGAATGCAAGACATATTTAGATAAAACAATGCTTGAAGGCTCATCACGAGCAGCAGAGGATTTAAAGGCAAGAAACCCTGATAGCTTATACATTGTTGTTATGGAATGGATTAAGCTTTCGAGTGATGTCAATCTTCGGAAATATAAAGTTGACCAGATTTACGTTTTACGACAGCAGAAAAATACCGATCGAGAGTATAGGTATGAAGAAACTTATGTTAAAAATCCAATCAATGTACCCGTAGTTCAACATCTTTTTTCTAAAGTGAGGAAACACTTAACCACTGATTGGAGTGGAGGTATTGAGCAAGGAATAAAGCGTGGTTGGCTTATAGATGAATAAGTAGACGCTGCGATCGCAGTACTTTGAAAAATATTACAACTCAATAATAAAGCTTTCTCGCAGGTGAAAATCAGCATCTGCACCTTTATGCGCTAATGCCCAATAACTTATTTCACCATCGTTTGTTTTAATAACGGTTGTAATTCCAATCTCGATTTTTTGCTCGATTGAGACAATTTTATCTAAGTCAATATCGAGCGCGATCGCACAACATTCTTCACTCTGTTGCACGCTAAATGGTAACGTCGTAAAAGCAACTTCTTCTCGCATTCCTTGACGATAATCATCAAAGGCATATACATTCCAATCTCCACTAGGAGAAAGATTAAACTCCCAATAGCGAGGAGAATCTTTGATGCCAAGGAAAAACTCAAAACAAGTATTTTGCCAAAGTTCGTTTTTGCGGGTTGGTGTATCTGATGGTGGAATAACTTCAACTTCGTTTAAATTGCCAGTAAGTGCGTAACTAATAATAAGTAGATTTCCATTACGAGCGATATTACCTGCTATTTTTAAATTTGAAATCGACTCATTCTCTGAGAAAGGTTGTAGGTAAAATGTCTGTTCCATTGTATATTTTAGATTTTGGATTAGATATAATTGTGAGAGCATCCTTGCTCGGATTTATAAAGTCGCTTACTTAGCATCCTGAATAATCTTGCGAATCATTGCTTCTTGCAATTCAATACTTTCGGTCAACTTAAATTGCACTAATGCCCTAACTAAGTTATGTTCTGGATGCTTGACTTTAAAGTAAACATTCCCTGCTAAATAATCGGTAAAAAACCTCAACCCCAGTTCAAACGCAATTAAACGAATTCCATCATATATATATGCATAGTCATTCTCAGTCAGAAATGCTTTTGCGACCGAAAGATAACCTTGTAAAATACTTTCGCAAATACTAGTGTCAAAATTAACTTCGTGCCAATCTTCAGTTTCCTCTCCAGCTGGATTGCAACCCGACCGCAAACAATCGCCAATGTCGTAATGCACCAATCCCGGCTTCACTGTATCGAGGTCAATCACGCTGACAGCTTGATGAGTAGCAGTATCAAACATGACATTATTGATTTTCGGATCGCCGTGCATTAACCGTAAGGGTAGTTTACCCTGAGCTTTCGCATCTTCGAGAACATGTACCCATGATGCGCGTGAGCGTACAAAATCCAAACAATATCTGACTTCGCTAGATAAATTATCGTTACGGTATAACGATAAAACATTATTGTAATGCTGAAGATAACCCGGTGTGATGTGAAATCCTGGCAAGGTATCGGCAAATTGTGCGGGAGGTAAATCACCAATTAAGTTGTGAAACATGCCCAAAGCGTAGCCAATTTCTTTAGCATGTTCGGTGTCTTTCATAGTATCGAAGGATTCCGAACCTTCAATAAAACTAATTGCCCGCCAAAATGAACCGTTAGTATCGATAAAATGGTCTTGAGCGTTAGACGTTAATAGTACGCGAGGTACTTCCCAGCGACGGTCTAGGGGAGTTAGTTGTAGTCGATTATAAACGTGTTCGGTGAAAACACGCATATTTTGCATGACAAGTTGAGGCTGGAGGAAAACCTGAGTATTTATGCGTTGCAGGACAAAACGCTGTGATGAGGCAGTTGTTACCAGGAAGGTGTCATTAATATTACCACTGCCAAATGGTTGAACGTCTGTGACTATTCCTTGGTGAGTGAATTGGTTGGCAATTGCAACAAAATTCCCGGTATTGTGGGTTTTAATTTCTTCTGTCATGTTTGTGTTGACCTACATTACTCCCCTCTTAATTGCGCGAAAGCAATTAGAAGACATGGTAGCGCAAGTGTTACGCGAAGTTTGTATAAAAGTGCTGCAAATTCTACCTGTTGTATCCTTTTCGAGAGGATCTAGTTGGTCGCATTTCCCCTACACCCGGTTTCAAGGTACACTTTTATCTTGAAGGTAGATAATTATTATCCACATGACCGGAGAGCGAAACTTTGGGAATTGAACTACGCAGCTTCGTATTTCTCGATAGCTTGCAACCTCAACACGCAGCATATATAGGGACAGTCGCTCAAGGTTTTTTACCATTACCGGGAGATGCTTCGCTGTGGATTGAAATCTCTCCTGGGATTGAAATTAATAAAATTACCGATGTCGCGCTCAAATCGGCTTCCGTCCGTCCGGGTGTGCAGGTAGTCGAAAGGCTGTATGGCTTACTGGAAGTGCATTCTGGCTCGCAAGGGGAAACGCGAGCAGCTGGACAAGCGATTTTGGAATTGTTAGGAGTCAGAAAGGAGGAATGTCTTAAACCGCGTGTGGTTTCCAGCCAGATTATCCGCAATATCGACGCTTATCAAACTCAACTTATTAATCGTACCCGTCGGGGACAATTACTATTAGCAGGACAAACGCTATATGTATTGGAAGTCGAACCGGCTGCGTATGCTGCACTTGCTGCGAATGAAGCCGAAAAAGCAGCTTCGATAAATATCCTGGAGGTGCAAGCAGTGGGTAGTTTTGGACGGCTTTATTTAGGTGGACACGAACGCGATATTCTTGCAGGTGCAGCAGGTGCTAAGACTGCGATTGAAAATGCACCTGGTCGGGTAAATTCTTTGGCTGGTCGTCAGGAGTAAGGGGACGGACATGGCAAATTTTGAGCATTTGGCTTTACTCAGACGGGGTGGATTGACTTGGATGGAGTGGAGAAAGCTAAATCCGCAAATTGAAATCGATTTGAGTGCTGCAAACCTCTTTTGTAGTAACTTTAGAGGTGCGAATCTCGAAGGTGTAAATTTGAGTAAGGCTGATTTGGGTAATGCTTTGTTGATGGAAGCAAACTTGAGTAATGCCGATTTGAGTAGCGCGAATCTCTATAAAATCGAATTGATTGAAGCTAATCTCAAAGCAGCTAATTTCAGCCTTGCGAATTTAAGCGGTGCGATATTAACTAGGGCAAATTTTAGCAATGCAAATCTGATTGGTGCTGACTTGAGCGAGGCAAATCTCGAAGCTGCTAGTTTGAGTCATGCTAACTTGATTGGTGCTAGCTTGAGAAACGCTCATTTACGCGATGTTGATTTGGGTAGTGCTTCTTTGAATCGTGCTGATTTCGCTTTTGGAAATTTGATTGCAGCTAACTTGATTTGTGCCGATTTAAGCGGGGCAAGTTTTTACGAAGCGGAAATGATGGGTGCTTACCTTTATGAAGCGAACCTACAAAAAGCGAATTTGGGCAAAGTTCATTTGAGTGGTGCGTATTTGTTACGGGCAAATTTGAGCGAAGCTTATTTAGGTGATGCTGATTTGAGGTGGACTAATTTGCAAGGAGCGAATTTTACAGGAGCAAATTTGCGAGGTGCGAAGTTGAAAGGAGCGAAAAATTTAACTGTATGGCAAGTTAAATCGGCGCAAAATTGGGAAGATGGCAAATACGATGATGATTTGCGTTTTAAATTAGGCTTGTAGTTGCGATGCACGTGCTCTTAAACTATTCATAGTGCGATCGGTTTTATAAAACTAATCGGAAAGTAACTATTATGAACGACAAGCATAAAAAATTAGTTGACCCAATTCCTGAAGAATTTGCTAGCTATGAAGAAGCGGCAGAATTTTGGGACACCCATGACACTACAGATTATTTAGACAGCTTTAAGATGCTAGTAGAAGCAACCCTATGCAACCGCCAATATGAAGTTAAAATCGATGAAGATTTGTTGCAAATTATACACGAACAAGCTCAACAAAGGGGTGTTGGTCTTAATCAATTGGTAAATACGGTACTTAGAGAAACGTTGGGTAACGCTGCATAGTAAAAAATACTCATAAATTTACTTTCTTATGCTTCCCGATCGGTTGGGTTGATTTCTATACATTAAAAAGTTGGGTTCCGAGAAACGCTACAACGCCACATTGCTTAACGGGGGGAACCCCCGCACTTTCATGTGGCTCCCCAACCTACAAAACTACAAAACTAATAATTTTGGTATTTTTAAAGTGGTAAAATAACTTTATTTTAACAAAGGCAACAAGTCAAATTCTTGACGAATATCTAAAAGCGATATGCCTCCGACACGCTTGCGCGATTGCATTCGTAACTCCTCAAAATTCAAAAATGGAACATATCGCAATCGCTTACGAGTTTTGAATCGCATTGCAATCAATTCTGGAAAAAGTTGCGGTAACACTGATAAAATTGACCCGTACAACCACAGCGTCCCATGTTCTTTAATTAAATCGTCATACATAATATCAATGGCAGGTCGGACATTTGGGTCTTGGAGAGTACGCAGGTGGTCGCTAAACTTGTAATTGCTCGTCCACCAAATCAGCGGTAACAATCTAAGTTCATCATACATCCCTGTATCGCAGCCATAGATAACATGGCTAACATCATGCGCTAGCAAAATTTTAGCAAATTCTTGTGGCTGTTTTCTTGGGTCAGTGAGATTCGGATTCAAAGCATAATACTCGGATAAACCTTCCTCAAGAGTTTGAGTGCTGTTTTTATCGGTGTAGCGAGGTCGCTGATTCATCTGTTTATTTTCGATACGATACTGTTTCGTAACTAATATAGCAATATTTATGAGCGATGACACCAAAAAGCTACCGGGAAGACCTCGGAGTACTCAATCTCATCAAGCGATGTTACAAGCAACCTTAGAATTGCTGGGAGAAGTTGGTTTTGATGGAATGAGCATTGATGCGATCGCGTCTCGTGCTGGAGTTGGTAAAACGACCATTTACCGACGCTATCAATCGAAAGAAGAACTAGTTGCGGATGCAATCGAAAATATTCGAGAAGAAATTGTTATACCTGATACGGGTAGTCTTTGGGGTGATATTGATGTATTGATTGAGAATGCAGCACAAATTACCCTAAGTCCTTTGGGACGGCAAACTGTTGCGATGATTATTAGTAGTGCATCGAGTAACCCTGAATTTGCTCGGATTTATTGGACAAAATATTTACAACCAAGACAGCAAGCTTTTGCTGTTGTTATTGAACGAGCAAAAGCAAGAAACGAAGTCCAAGCAAACTTAGATGCTCAGTTAGTTTTTGACGCAATGAGTGGAATTATGCTCTATGCACAAATCTTTCAACCCACTTCTGAGTCTTGGATTGAATACGTTCGTCGTAGTTTACATTTGATTTTTAAATAATTTTTAAGTAATCTGTAGGTTGGGGAGCCACATGAAAGTGCGGGGGTTCCCCCCGTTAAGCAATGTGGCGTTGGAGTGAAACGCAACCCAACACCATGACAAGTAAGCAATGCACACCTATGTTGAACGACATACTACAAGTTAACGTGCGGAATGTAGGGTATTAAACTGAACATACTTAGTTAATATGTTGGGTGGAGCTATCGCTCCACCCAACCTACACAGCTACAAAGCTAAAAGTATAAATATGAACAATAAAAAATACGTACTTTATCAGTAACGTATTTCTGAAAAAATAACTATGCACTTGTAGCGGAAAAAGTAAATTTGTGAGGGGAAGAAACTTTAACTAATTTTCGTTAACCCAATTCCAACCAATATTTAATCTCTAACTTATAACCAAACCCCTAAATTTTTTAATTGGTTTTCCCCACACCCTTACACTCCTAATTTCTCGCAGCTACTTTTTCTTTTTCTGCACTTTTAGAAGTTGCATTGGTTTTACCATTTCCATTGGTATCTGTAGTTGAAGCTTGGAGATGCGCTTCGAGGAACCACAGACGTTTGTCGATAGTGCGGGAAACTTCTGTATACAGGTCGGATGTGTCTAAATCATTTAAATCATCGCTTTTGGCGATCGCATCCCGTAAGTGTTTAGCATAAAGTGCAAAACGGTCTGCTAATGCAGTTACATATTCCATGCCGGTGATGATATCGGTAGGAAATTCGGGTAAAATCGAATTTGCAGCAGCCATGCGTGCAGTTCCCATTGCATAACCACCCAAAGCTGTAACACGTTCGGCAATCAAATCAACGTACTCTTCTAATTCGCCGGCGATTTCATCAAATAGTTCGTGCAACTGGTAAAAATCAGTACCTTTAACGTTCCAATGTGCTTGTTTAGCGTGAGTTTTCAGGTCTGAAGTTGCAGCCAAAGATTTATTCAGAAGTACTACAAGCTGCGATCGCGTTTCAGCAGCAATATCAATGCGAGTCGGATAAAGGCGAGAAGAAAGGTCAGTACTCATATCACTAGTTCCACTTCATCGGATTGACTTCACTATCGTATGAAATTCTTTCTTCAAAACCAAACCATCTAAAGTTAGAGTTCAATCATATTCCTAATTACCCAAATTGAAAATTTTCTAGTTATTCATACTCACTAAAATTTTAATATATACATATTACTCGTAGGGGCGGGGTCTCCCCGCCCGTAATATTCGTATTAGCATGATTAATAAAATAATATTATACGTTCGCGATAAAAATCTTACTTAAATCTAACAAAGTATCATCAAATCCAGGAATAGAAACTGATTGATTCGGAAGAAAAATTTGTTTATTCTGATAGCTATATTCGCTTTGAGCATCTTGATAAGGCTGACTATAACACTCTAATTGGCGGGCATTTAAATTGACAATCCAATAATTAGAAATTCCAGCTTCAGCATATAATCCTAACTTTGTTGTTTGGTCATACTTTAATGTTGAATCAGAAATTTCAATAACCAGTAAAACATCTTCAGGGTATGGATGATGAGGTAGATAATCAACGTGAATACCCCGTGCAATTACGACATCTGGCTCAGGCTCGCTGTTATCTGGAAGGGTGATTGGATCTTGTCCGCGAATTACAACATCTACTAGCAAGCGGTCAAGCTGTTGACATAGAATAGCTCCACAAACAGTATGCGGTATTCCCTTAGAAGCCATCTGAATTAATTCTCCCCTAATTAACTCAACCCTATCCGTCTCAGTCAAAAAACCGAGTTCAATCAATCGATGATAATCGTCGATTGTAAATCGCTTTGGCGTGACAATTGTCATAATAAAATTATCCTCCACGAACTATTTTTACTTTAGCTTTTACTGCTGTAAAATTGTAATGTACTGCTGTAAAATTGTAATGTATAATGCACGCAGTCCGCCGTGAAAATATTGTTTCTATTTTCCAACTTCAAGATTCAATAACGCTTCTTAAGGTCGATTGAAATAACCAAAGTATTTAATAGATTTTTAATTTATATTAGCTTCCCACTGCTTTACTCGTAGTAGTATAATTAATGAAAAATATTATACATTCGCTGGAAAAATTTTACTTAAGTCCAACAAAGCATCATCGAACCCTGGTATATAAACTGATTGATTTGGAAGAAAGATTTGTTTATTGAGATAGTTATATTCGCTTTGAGCATCTTGATAAGGCTGACTATAACACTCTAATTGGCGGGCATTTAAATTGACAATCCAATAATTAGAAATTCCAGCTTCAGCATATAATCCTAACTTTGTTGTTTGGTCATACTTTAATGTTGAATCAGAAATTTCAATAACCAGTAAAATATCTTCCGGGTAGGGATGATGTGGTAAATAATCAGCTTCATCTCCTTTTGCAACGACTGCATCTGGTTCTGGTTCACTATTTAAGGGAATAAAAGCAATAGGAACTTGGCAGCGAATAACTGCGCGATCGCCTAATAATCGATCGAGTCGGCGGCAAAGTCTAGTTACACTAAACGTATGCGGTGTTCCCTGAGATGCCATTTCGACTAATTCCCCCCTGATTAACTCAACTTTGTCTGTCTCGGTCAAAAAACCGAGTTCAATCAATCGATGATAATCGTCGATTGTAAATCGCTTTGGCGTGACAGTAATCATAGTCAAATTATCCCCCACGAACTATTTTTACTTTAGCTTGTACTGCTGCAAAATTAAACCAACTTCTCACTCAACATATCAAACTGCTGCCAGCACAAATACAACGCACGCGGTACGTGAAAACACCCTTTCCATTTTCCACCCTTAAGATTTAACAATACTTCTCCGCGTCGATTCAAATACCCAAACCATTCGCCATATTCAGCATCGGCAAAGTGCGACCAAGAATAATCATGCACCTTCTTATACCAATCAAAACATGCATCGCGTCCCGTTAAACGATAACCCATTGCTAATGCAACTAAAGTCTCTAAATGTACCCACCACAATTTTTGGTCCCATTCCAATTGTTGTGGTGGATGACCATTTGCATCCATAAAATAATACAATCCGCCGTATTCGTTATCCCAAGCAAAGTTAAGGATATTCAACACCACATCAACGGCTTGATTAATTGTTTTTGTATCGTTTTTGCGGTTAGCAATATCCATAATAAACCACATCGCTTCGATACCATGACCGGGGTTAATTACCCTGCCATCAAAACAATCAATATGCGAACCGTCGGGGGCAACGTTTTCAAACATCAATCCGCGTTCTTTGTCAAGAAAATCACCCATTACTTCTTGAACGGTTGCATCTAAAACTTGTTCGAGGGTTTCATTAGATAGTAACCATTCCATTTCTAAAGTTAGGTTTGCCAGTATCATCGGTACTGCCAGCGACTTCATGACGCGAGTACCTGGATAAGCTTTAGCATACTTGCCTTTCGGGTTATCCTTACGACGCAACACATTATTATAAGCTTGCATTGCCACATATGAAGCCGATTCCTCACCTGAAAAGAGTGCATACTTACTAAAAGCCATTGCGGCAAAGCAGTCAGAGAAGATATTGTAAGGTTGGATCAACGGATGCCCTTCACGAGTTAGGGCAAAATACCAATTGCCATCAGCATCGCGTCCGTGTTGTGCGAGAAAATTTGCGCCATTTTCAGCTATTTTTAACCAGTTTTCGCGTTTTTTTAGCTGGTTGCCAAGCATTGAAAAAGTCCATACTTGGCGATTTTGCAACCAAATAAATTTATCGGTGTCGTAAACCTTGCCTTCTCGATCTAAGCAAGTAAAATAACCGCCATTTTCCCAGTCAACCGAGTGATTTTCCCAAAATGGGAGTACGTCGTTGAGGAGTGCGTTTTTGTAGAGTTCAGCCAGTTCCTTGAAGTCGTACTCCATAACATTTTTTTCCTGTTGCAATAACGGTGTTTATTATCGCTTTGTAGAAGATAGAGTACAAGCACTTAAGGTTACTTTTTATGGAGCAAAATACTGAATGTAGAGACGCGATATATCGCGTCTCTGATTTGGTCGCGTCTCTGATACGCGAAAAATGCAAATAACCCTACCCCCAATACGGTTCGGATAAGACAATTCGATAAACAAAAAACCTCGGAGAGACGCGATATATCGCGTCTCTACATGCTCGGAATCATAACCAAAAATCCTTAACCGAACCGTATTGACCCTACCCCTACGAAATTGGTACGTCAGAAATTCGGCTCCATTCATTCCAAGAACCATCATAATTACGGACGTGGGGATCGACTTGGTTGGTAAGTGCGAGATTGCAAAAATTCAATCCTTTAAATATTAATCGCTTAACGAAGCGCGAAATCGAAATCGCTGAACTTGTCGCACAAGGATTAACAAACAAAGAAATTGGTGTAACGCTTTGGATTACTGAAAATTCTGTCAAGCAAGTATTAAAACGTATATACCGCAAGCTTGAAGTCTCATCGCGTGCCAAAATGGTCGCGCTGCTTTCGTCGAAATAGGGAGTAGGAGTTAGGAGTTAGGAGTTAGGAGTTAGGAATATAACTTTTATCTTTCCCCTTTCCCCTTTCCCTTTAGCCCCTATTCTCACCCAATGAGGTGAAGGCACTTACAGACACAAGCGGATACTATTAATAAAGATTAAGTAAAACTTTACTTAAGGAATTTTTGTTACTCGTCAGTAATTGCAGGTTCCTTATCAGTAGTTATAGGTTAACTGTTCGCTGATGAGTGCAACGTTCCCATTCCCATCTGACAACTGTCAACCTCACACCCTGCCCGCACATCATACCCAAAATCAATATATATATAAATGCTTCTATGGCAACGCAAGTAGAAATTCCTTTAATTGGCAAAAAAATAAAGCGTCCATCTCGCTGGGTATTTGGGCTAGTCGCGGCTGGTGTTTTGGTTGCGGGGACGGCAACGACCCACACGTTAATTAATCAAGGGACACGCAAAGACGATATTACTCAATTAACTGTCCCGGTTGAATCTAAAAATGTGACTTTGCGAATTACCGCTAGCGGTAAAGTTGTACCAATTCAAAGTGTAAACATTAGTCCTAAAAACGCTGGAATTGTTGCACGGCTTAACGTGGAACAAGGCGATAGGGTAAAGCAAGGACAAATTATCGCTACCATGAATAGCGATGATATTCAAGCCCGCGTTGAGCAAGCGCGTGCAAACTTGGCACAGTCACAAGCGCAACTCGCTCAAGCGCGTGCTGGCAGCCGTCCGCAGGAAATTGCTCAAGCACGGGCAAGATTAGCACAAAGCGAAGCACAATTAGCCGCAGCGCGTGCAGGCAACCGTCCGCAGGAGATTTCTCAAGTCCAAGCGCAGGTCGAAGCGGCTCAAGCAAAGGTTAATTATACCAGCGAACAGGTGCGACGCTATCGCTATCTGGTTGAACAAGGTGCAGAAAGCCGACAGTTATTAGACCAAGCTGTGAGCGAAGATAATGCTGCAAAAGCAAGTCTGCGCCAAGTTCAAAAAGCCTTGTCGTTGCAGCAAAGTGGTAGTCGTTCGGAAGATATAGCCCAACGTCAAGCTACTGTGGCAGAAGCACGGGCAGCTTTACAGCTTGCTGAAAGTGGTTCGCGTCCGGAGGAAATTGCCCAGCGTCAAGCTGCTGTCGCATCCGCGCAAGCACAACTCAAATCGGAATTAGTTACGCTTGAAGATTCGATTATTCGCGCTCCGTTTGCGGGTATTGTGACGCAGAAGTATGCTAACGTTGGTGCGTTTGTGACACCGACAACTTCAGCTAGTGCCAGCGCTTCGGCTACTTCGAGTTCGATAGTTGCGGTTGTGAAGGGATTAGAAATTTTAGCAAGCGTTCCTGAAGCCGATATCGGCAAAATTCGCCAAGGGCAACAAGTCGAAATCCTTAGCGATGCTTATCCCGACCAAATTTTTAAAGGTCGAGTTCGGTTGATTGCACCCGAAGCTGTGAAAGAAGAAGGCGTGACGCTGTTCCAAGTACGGGTACAACTCGATACAGGCGAAGACAAGCTACGTTCGGGTTTAAACGTTGATTTGACCTTCTTAGGCGATAACGTTCAGGGTGCTTTGATTGTACCAACGGTAGCAATTGTCACCGAGAAAGGAAATACAGGCGTTTTGATTCCTGATGCTCAAAATAAACCGCTGTTTCGTTCGGTCGTAATTGGTTCGCAAATCAAAGACCAAACTCAGATTGTGGAAGGTGTTAAAGGGGGCGATCGCATTTTCCTAAATCCACCCCAAGACTACCAGAAGCAGAAGGAAGAAGAGAAGAAAAATCAATAAAAATTATGAATATCGTCGAAAGTATGAAAATGGCAGGTAAAACCCTGCTTGCAAATAAATTACGTAGTGCCCTGACAATGTTGGGTATAGTAATTGGTAACGCCTCCGTAATTGCCATGATTGGAATCGGTGAAGGTGGGCAAAAATACGTTTCCAAACAGTTAGAATCGCTCGGTCCAAATGTATTATTTGTGCTGCCGGGAAATGAAGAAACACAACGGATTTCCTTTGAGGTTCCCAGAAATTTGGTGCTGACAGATGCGGATGCGATCGCATCCCAAGTTCCCACGGTAGCAGGGGTTGCACCGGAGTTGAACCGCAGGCAACGGGTTAGCTTCCAAAACCGTAACAGCGATGTCAATATTATTGGTACTACTCCAAGTTTCTTGGTAGTGCGCGAGTTTACAACCGCAAAAGGACGATTTTTCGGCGATGTTGACATGAAGCGCAATAACCAAGTTGTGGTTTTGGGTGGTAAATTTGCCACAAAGCTGTTTGGTACAACTAACCCAGTTGGGCAGCAAGTACGCATTAAAGATTCTAAATTTGAAGTTATTGGCGTACTTACTGAAAAAGGTTCGAGTGTTGGTGCTGATTATGACAGCGCCGCTATTGTGCCGATTACAACTTCTGCAAACCGCCTTGTTGGACGTAACTCGCCCTACGGTATCGCTTTAGACTATATAGTTGCCTCTGCCCGCGATGGTAAAAGCGTCGATGCCGCAGTATTCCAAATTACCAACTTGCTACGACTGCGCCACAAAATAACTAACGAAGACGATTTTACCATCCGCACGCAAAAAGACGCACTGCAAACCGTCGGACAAATTTCGGGTGCATTGACAATTATGTTGTCTGCGATCGCGGCAATTTCGCTTTTCGTCGGTGGCATCGGTATCATGAATATTATGCTCGTTTCTGTCACCGAGCGCACCCAAGAAATCGGACTGCGAAAAGCGATTGGTGCAACCGAGCAAGATATTCTTTTACAATTCATTATTGAAGCGGTTATTGTATCTGCCGCAGGTGGTTTAGTTGGTACTGCTATCGGAGTTTCGGGAATTATGTTAGTGGGTGCATTAACTCCCCTCGAAGCTGCGATTTCCCCAGTTGCGATTAGTTTTGCGGTCGGGATTTCAGGTACAATCGGTTTATTTTTCGGTGTAGTTCCAGCACGTCGCGCTGCTAAACTCGATCCAATTGTGGCGCTGAGAAGTGCTTAATTTAAAGTTAGGAGTTAGGAGTTAGGAGTTAGGAGTTAGGAGTTAAAAAAAGAAAATTAATAAATTAAATGGTTAGAAAAAGTTTCTATTTAAATTTAAATATTTGCAGGCATAAAATTTATGAGTACAGAACATCCAATTAACCCGAATACTTCTTTAACTCCTAACTCCTCTTCAACTCCTAACTCATCACTCCTAACTCCTAACTCCTCTTCATCTCCTAACTCATCACTCCTAACTCCTAACTTTTCTTCCAAACCCGCAATTATTCGCATCGAAAATATTTTCAAGATTTACGGAATTGGTGAAACCGAAGTCCGCGCACTTAACGATGTAAACTTAATTATTGAAGAAGGTGAATATTGCTCAATCATGGGACCATCGGGTTCGGGAAAATCTACAGCAATGAATATTATCGGCTGTTTAGACCGTCCTAGTTCCGGACATTACTATTTAGATGATGTAGATGTTGCCCAAATGGAAGATTCGGAACTTGCCCGTATTCGTAACAAAAAACTCGGATTTGTATTTCAACAATTCCACTTGTTACAGCAATTAAGTGCGTTAGAAAATGTTATGCTACCGATGGTATATGCAGGCATTGCTAACAACGAACGTCGAGACCGAGCAACGGAAGCATTAACAAAAGTTGGATTAGAAAAACGCTTAAATAATAAACCCAACCAGCTATCAGGAGGACAACAACAACGGGTTGCGATCGCACGCGCTATTGTCAACCGTCCCGTGTTACTCTTAGCTGACGAACCGACAGGTGCCCTCGATTCGCGCACCACCCAAGAAGTTTTAGATATTTTTACTGAACTTAATTCCAGTGGTATTACCGTCGTCATGGTGACGCACGAACCCGAAGTAGCACGTCAAACTAAACGCATCGTCTGGTTCCGAGACGGTGAAGTTGTCCATTCGCACCTTACCCCAGCGGATCTAAATCAACTTGCTGCATCTTAAGAAAGTTAGGAATTAGGAGTTATGAGTTAGGAGTTATGAGTTAGGAATTAGGAGTTATGAGTTAGGAAGTAATTTAAGTTGTCACTAACTCCGCTAATAGCGAGACGGAGCTTGTAATAAAGAAATATTACGTGTGTGACTAGCCCACTGAGATTAATCGCGGTCAAAACTTCCAGATGCTTCCCCAGTCTGGTTTAAATTTAAGACCTTTTCTTGGGTCGTTGGGTAATGCCAAGCCATCTGTGGTTAATTGGGCGAGGGGACTAATCACTTTACTCGGAGGTTTATCACCATGCAACGAGTACCAGTTTTGTCTAAACAAGGACTTCCCTTAATGCCAACTAAGCCTAGTATAGTTTCTGTCATGCTGAATGAAGCGTTCGCTCAAGCGCGTTCCCGTTCCCCGTTCGCGCAGCGTGTCGCCTTGCGACTCAGGGGTTGCCGAAGGCTAGGGTAGCGAAATGTTCGCGGAGCGTTCCCGAAGGGTAGCATCTCAAGATTATACGACAAGTCGAGATTCTTCGTTACGCTGTACGCTCCACTCAGAATGACAAATTTATACCTTTATGGATTTTTAAAACATCCTCTTAACTCCTAACTCTTAATTCTTAATTCTTAACTCTTAACTCCTAACACAAGAACTCCTAACTCCTTAAAGACTCGACGTTTTCCCCGTTACTGCTTGTGTTTCGATGGCTTTAACATTGCTATGACCCATTTGATTTACAATAGTCCGAAACACAGACATTTGACCTTCAAATTCCAATTTTTCAATTTCCGATATCAAATCGTTTATTGGTTGACTAGCTTGATAATCACCGGGCATTCCGACAACAGTATCCCCCATTGCTTCCGCCCAAATATACCAAATTAGTAACTGGTTATTATCTTTTAATGCTCCATAAGTGCGCGAGTAATCGGTATCAGCACCTTCAACAATTTCCCGCATAATTTGTAGCTGCTGGTCGTCGGAAAATTCTAAATAATCTTGCAATAACATTGGTGCTAATTCGGGTTCTGCGGCTAAAGGTGCAGCACGAGTAATCGACTCTCCCATGTGCTTGTAAACCAAATAGAACCAAGCCAGTTTTGCATCGGTATCCAATTTATTAAACTTTTCCACAACTGATTGCGTCTCTGAAGTCAACGCTTGGGGAATTTGCTCGTTAAAACTACTTGTCATAATTTAAGCCCCTGTTTTTTTTACACTTCTTTCTAGGCTTATCAAAATACTCTCCTAAAAAGCTACTACTAAGAGTAATACTTCATGTTAAGAAATATTTCCTACAATATCTATCTTTGTGTAGAGGAAATAATCTATCAAGCGATATCAATTAGAAAAAGGTAAAATTGTTATGCTGGCGACAGTAATAACAAATTAATAAATACCCCAGGGCTAAAACTATGTCAGATGAAGTGAAAGTTAATCCCAATGAAGTATTGACTCAGGATGCACAATTGCTTGCAGACAATATTGCCGCCGGTGTAGAAAAAGCACCCCAGGTTGATTTTGATGCTGATTACGCAGCTGCTCAAGCTATGAGTGTTAGCGAAATCGATAAAACTGGGGAAGGTGCAAAAGCTGCCGAAGAAGCACTTGCACCCGATTTTCAATTAACGAAACCTGAAGAGAAAGAGACGGAAGCAGTAGCTACAAGTAATCCTTCAGATTATATGGATATGGCAAGTGATGTAGTTCAAGGCAATGAAGGGGTGGGAAATGTCAGTGACGACCTGATGAAAAAAGCTATTGATATGGGTAAACCCGGTAATTGAGAAGTATTCCCGATGAGAAAGATCCCCGATTTCAACAGATCGGGGAACTGATTCTGTTACGAACTAGCTTTAATTACTTCCAATAATTCTCTCGGATGATTTATCAAGAAATCAGGCTTTTGTTTTAATAAAACCTCGTAAGAATTAAACCCCCAAGTCACGGCAACAACTTTAATATTTGCCTTTTTCGATGCTTCGATATCGCGGGTTTCGTCACCAACGTAAATGACTTCTTGAGGTTTGAGTTGCTTTTGCCGCAATGCATTATTAATGATTGTAGTTTTACCAAAAATTGTTACGCCCGAATATACAAATTCAAATAAGTTATCTAAGTTATTAATTTTGAGAAACTCGGTAACATTATCTTGAGAATTAGAAGTAATTATTCCCAGTCTTTGCCCTTGATTTTTGAGTTCGATTAGCGCTTCTTGAATGCCATCAATTGCCTTTAACTCAGGAATTTTATTCTTTAATTCTGACTTAACCTTTTTTACTAAAAAAGGAATTTTAAAAACTGAGATACCCGAGTATTTAATAATTTCCCTAGATGTAAGATTTCTTAATAATGCTAATTCTTCAGGCGCTATCTGAATGAAATTAAATTCAACAGCCAAACGATTGGCAATATTTACAAGTGCGTCTACTGTATCGGCAATTGTGCCATCAAAATCAAAAATAATTACTTTCTGAGTCATGCTTTTGTTGGGAATGCTTCCAGATTTGTACGGGCATTCCGTCGTAACATTGCTGGTTTAATTCGTCGTAGCGCCGATGCTGGAAAACGCTTATCCCACTCTTGATCCGAAATTGATGCTAATTCTACCAATTTCGGCGCTAAATTCTGCGGGTACGGTTCAAACTCTGGCACATCTGTTGCTTTGGCAAAACGTTGATTCCAAGGACAAACATCTTGACAAATATCGCACCCTGCCACCCAACCTTGCAAATGCGGTTTGATATTTTCGGGTAATTGCTCGTTACGGTTTTCGATTGTATGATAAGCGATGCAGCGATTGGCATCAATGACAGTTGGAGATACAATCGCATTCGTCGGACATGCTTCGATGCAGCGGGTACAAGTACCGCAATGTTGGGTATGCGGTGTATCTGGGGTTAATTCTAAGTTTGTTAGGACTTCTCCCAAAAATATCCACGAACCAAAGGAGCGTGAAATTACATTTCCGTTCTTCGCAATCCAACCAATTCCGGCTTGTTGCGCCCAAATTTTATCTTGTACTGGTCCGGTATCAGCATAATACCGCGCTTTAATTCCTTCAGAGTGCGACTCCAACCAGATACTTAGCGCTTTCAATTTTTTATGCATAACTTTGTGATAATCACGTCCCCATGCATAACGGGAAATTTTAGCGTATTCCCCTTCAGGACGTTGATATGGCGTGTAATAGTTAAGAACGACAGAAATAAGCGATCGCACTTCAGGCATCACTAACTTGATATTTTGACGCTTTGGGTTTGCCATCCATGCCATATCGGCTTGATAACCCAACGCTAACCATGCTTGTAGTTGCTGTTGTGACGCTTCTTGAGCATCGGGTGCAGCAATCCCGACCTGATGAAATCCTAACTCTAAAGCTTTAAGCTTAATTTCATTGCTGCTGACTATAGGAAGTTGATTCATTTATCTTTGGATATTATTGAGCGAATCAGCCGCAACTTAATTATACATTTTCTCCGTCATTACAACTTAGCAACTAACACCAGTACTCTAATTTACCAAATTATTACTTATTAAAAAACATCTACCGATGGGATTATTTACGTGAATTCAAAAAAATCCCTCTTCATCAGCTTTTATTTACTATTTTTGTGATGCAAATTAAGGATAGCGATCGCTTTAGGGAGTGGTAATTTTTATGACGGCTGTACCAACGGATATTATAGATACACCAACTGAAACGAAAATTGAGATTGAAGGGCTTACGGAAACAACAATTCTGCGCTACTTTGAAACGTTAAATGCCGGAGATTTTGAAGCAACTGCGGCATTGTTCGCTATCGATGGTGTAATGCATCCACCGTTTGAATCGGGAATAGTTGGACGAGAAGCGATCGCGGATTATCTGAATCTTGAAGCAAAAGACCTCAAAGCTGAACCCCGTCAAGGCATTATTGAACCCGACGAAGGCAAAGAAAGTCTTGGTCAAAGTAAAATTCAAGTTTCGGGAAAAGCACAAACCTCATTCTGTGGAGTTAATGTTTCCTGGCAATTCATCCTCAACGAGAACAAAGAAATTCTTTATACCAAAATAAAACTTCTAGCTTCCCCACAAGAATTACTCAATTTACGACGATGAGACTTACCCTTTTACAGCAGTTGCTTGTTGAAACGAACGCAATAATACTTTACGTCCTAAATCAATATCTTTCGCACTACATTGCCAGTCGGGGTGTGCGGTCATCAATAAACTGTCTAAGGCTTCGCAATCGAACAAATGCAGAACCGCAGCACCATCAATATATCCTTCTACAGCATAGCAGTTAGAAGCGATACAATAAATATTGGTAGTACTCGCGGCACGTTCCAAACTCATTTGTTCTCCAGGCTGTAGCGTTCGGAATTGCCGCATCGTATCTCTCAACTCCTCAATACTGGATATGATTATTAAGCCAGGAATTGTAACGACGTGCTTGTTGTCTCCATTCACGGCAATCCAGTAGTGACGACTGGGGTCAATTCCTTCTAACCAAGGGAATTCATCATCGACACGATAGCATGGTGAAAGATTAGATGATACTGGCATAACTAAAAAGGGCTTTTGTACTACGGGCCTATTCTGGTTAATTAATCAAATTGCATGTAACACAATTGGCTGAGTGCTTTGATATTAGCCCCAAACAAGGAAGCAGGTTCCTAAATAGTTTAAATTTAGGAACCTAGCTTCAGCTAATAAGCAAGAGTTTAGCTACTACTTTAATATTTAATTACTATGTAGCTATAAATCAAATAAATTAGCAAAATGTATTAATAATATTTACATTACTAAACATTCGCTTGTTTTGATCTGAATCGTTCAAATGTTGCATTAAAATGTCAAACGGGGTACGGAAATTTACCAATTTTTCGGTAAAATTGTCGTTAAATCGAACAGTCACTAGTTGTAATTACTTGCGGCAGCGTTGCTTCCAACTTCAAACAGTTACCACCATTGACCTGTAATTCATACTCGACCTTATCCATTAACCGATTCATAATTAACCAACCGTAGCCACCTTCTTGTTTGTCGGTAGGAGTGGGGGCAAAGTAATCAGACATATCGTAACCTTCACCACGGTCCCAAACTTCCAAAGCAATATCTCTGTCTCGAAGTTCTAAACGAATTAAAACAGGAACATTGGGCTGTTCTTTGTGGGCATGGCGTACTACATTTGAGTAGGCTTCGACTAACGCTAGTCGCAAACGATTTGATTGCTTTGACCAATCAACCGATTGTCCTAGCTCTAGTTTGAGACATCCTAGCAGCCAGTCTTCGACTATCGTTAAAAACTTCAAGTCGCTTGGTACATGAAGCTCAGTTTTCATAACTTACAAAACCTCCAAAGCGAGTATAGTTTGGTCATCTTCTTGAACGTCTGTGTCTGCCTGGATGCGTGCGAGTAAATCATCGAGACACAGCGGTTGTGGTTGTTCTTGCAACAGTTTCCATAAACCGTCTTGTTTAAGCATAAAACGGTTATCCTGTTTGTTAGCAGTAGATTTACCGTTTAAAGATGTGTTGCTAATCATCATCGCTTCCGTAATACCATCGCTGGCAAGAAGTAACGTGTCTCCTGGTAAAAGAACTTCTCGACCGTATTGAGCTTCCCAATGAGGCAAGATGCCTAAAGGAATGCCGCGTGTTTTGAGATAATTGGGGTCTTGGGTACTGCAAGCTTTGTGCGACCAAAGTAAAGGATAAATATGACCTGCGTTAGCATAAACAAGTTCTCTAGTTGCAGGACTATAACGCGCTAATACCAAGGTGATGAAGCAGTTATTGCCAATCAAATCATCGCACAAAGCATGATTAAGATTTTGCATCACGACATTGGGCATTGCGGGTGTTTCTTGTGACAGTTCGCGGCGCAAAACTGATATCGCACTTGCCATAAATAAGGCAGCGGGGACACCTTTGCCGGAAACATCACCAACTGCTATCCATAAATCTCCTTTGGGATGTACGAAAACCTCAAAAAAATCGCCTCCAACTTCCCGCGCTGGCAAACAGCAAGCTTGTACTTTAGCGTTTTTAACGTCGGGTAATTGAAATCTGAGCAGATTATTTTGGATTTGGCGGGCTACTTCCAATTCCAGATGGATTTGCTCTTGTTTTTCTTGGAGATGTTGGTAGAGTTTAGCTTGAGACAGTGCCAGTGCTGCCTGTTCGGCAACTCCCGCAATCAATTGCACGTCTTCATATTGCCAGAGGGTTTTGCGTCCGTATTGGCATAAAGTTAGCACTGCCAGTAGCTGTTGCTGGTAAATTAGCGGTACAACAATTTGATACCAAGGATTGTCATCTTCCCAAGATTGGCTAACTTGATATTGACGAGTTTCCAATGCTTTTTGAATTAATCGTTCGGTGTCGCAAGTACAACCCACCGATCCGGATTTAGGTGCTTGGTAGGAAAACTCATCGAGTGTAAGGCGATCGCCTTCCATCGGTCGCAAAAAGCAGTAAGTCGCATCAAAACTCTGCCCCAACGTTGCCACTATTTTTTGCAGCATACTATGGTAGTCGAGAGAATCCCGAATTGCTGTTGTTACAGCATTAAAAAGCGATTCGCGTCGCAAAGCGCGGACTAACTCTTGGGTGCGTTTTTTGACAACGCGATAAGTATCAGCCGCTTGCTCGACAACTGCTTTAAGTCGGTCGGGTTTCCAAGGTTTAGTAATATACTTAAATACCTGACCTGAGTTAATTGCGTCAACCAAATCTTCAACATCCGTAAAACCTGTTAGCAAAATCCGAATGGTATCGGGGAATCGCTCAACCGTAAGGCTAAGAAATTCCGTACCGTTCATCTCAGGCATTCTTTGGTCTGAGATAATTACAGCCATTTCACCTTCTTTGTCCAAGATGTCGATCGCACTAATGGCATTGTTGGCCTTGAAAACTTGAAAATCTCGCCGAAAAGTACGGTAGAGTAATTCTAAGTTGTCTGGTTCATCATCTACCACCATCAGCTTTAATTTGTCCACCCCTGTATCAGTCATACTCGACTTTTGTTTCTGTGCTAATTTGAGGGGGATTTAGTCAGTAACCATTGCCGCCCCAAAGTTGAATAAGTAGTAAACAGCATCCTTATATAAAAGTTACCCAGTTTTAGACCCAGAATTACTAGTACTGGTCAACTTTAATTCAACTTCCCCATGTATTGTATTACACCAATTACAACCTTAACCTACTAAACCCGAACGTAAAGCCCTGACTGCGGCTTGCGTGCGGTCATCAGCACAGAGCTTGTTCAAAATGTTACGGACGTGAGTTTTGACAGTGCCAACGGTGATAAACAGCCGTTCGGCGATGAGAGCATTGCTGCAACCTTCAACAATTAGCTGTAATACTTCTAACTCGCGTTCGGTGAGGGTATAGAGGTCGATTGCTTCCTCTGAATCGTCACCTTCTCCAGTACGAGCAGTTTTTAAGCCCGATCCAGTATCGGGTATAGGATTTTGTTGAGCTTGTTGGAGAACAATCCGCGCGATCGCAGGGTCAATCCAAGCGTTACCGTTGTGAGTAACGCGCACCGCTTCAAGTAAATTGTCATACTTAATATCTTTCATGCAGTAGGAATCTGCCCCCGCTGCAAACGCTGCTAGTACGGCTTCTTTATTATCTTGAAGTGTCAAAATTAACACTTTTGTTGGCAGTTCATCACTACCCGTAGTCGATTTTAACTCCCGCGTCATTTCAATCCCATCTTTATCTGGCAACCCAATATCAACAATCGCAATATCTGGTTGTATAGTCCTTAGCAGTTTTAATCCGTCCGCAGCATTTGCGGCTTCACCAACAATTTCAATTTCTTCTTTTTGCTGCAATGCCGTGCGAATACCCACACGGGTGAGATCATGATCTTCAATCAGAGCAACGCGAATTTTACTCATAGTCGATTTCTGCCCGCTTCACTGTTATAACTGTAAAATCGAGTTTAATAAAAAGTTTTAGGGGATGTAATTTGAAGACACCCTCACAAAACTAGACATCCGCAAGGTTTTGCGAAAGTATTGCTAGCATTGAGAGGAGATTGTTACTCCCAATACAAACGTTACGCTTCCATTGCCCCGTTAGGGGTTGTTTCACCCTTTTAGACAGCACCTAATACTAAATTAGTGTAATTCTGTCATCCATTGGTCCATTGTTAGAGTAATTCGCGTGACTATTGCTTGGAAACGTTACTAAAAATTATTTGTTTATACAATTAAGAAATGTGAATACATAAGTTTTAAGTAGCAAAAAAAATAATTTTAGCAACAGTACTACATTGAAAATAATTGTGATAATTATGACTCATGATTTTGGGAACAAATTTGATAAACTAGCTTTCGTGCTTAATGTGGTATGAGGGAAATCAAAAATAGGTTATGTCTAAACCGCCTAAAACTTGTTCCGTATTGGGGCTACCAGTTCATGTGATGGTAAACTACCCGAACTGGTTGCTAGAACGTGTTGAATTGGCTCTGGGAACGCATGTAGTAACGCTTAATGCTGAAATGACTATGCAAGCAGAGCGAAACAAATCCCTAGCGGATGTAATTAGCAATGCAGAACTAGTAATTCCTGATGGTGCTGGGGTCGTTTTATATCTACAATTATTATTACGGCAGAATGTACAAAGAATCCCAGGAATTGAACTTGCAGAAAGTTTACTACTTCTTTTGGGAAAATCAAATTTTGATGCCAAAGTATTTTTTTATGGTGGCAGTCCTGGAGTCGCTCAAAAAGCAGCTGACTTTTGGCAACATCAAACACCTGGTTTAAAATTTGCAGGCACGCATTCGGGTTATCATTTACAAGCAGAAGAAGAACAGTTAAAACAAACTCTTGCTCAAATTCAACCTCAAGTAATTTTGGTTGGTTTAGGAGTTCCCCGTCAAGAAGCATGGATTGCCCAAAATCGTCACTTGTGTCCCAATGCAATTTGGATTGGTGTTGGTGGTAGTTTTGATATTTGGTCGGGTACAAAAACCCGCGCTCCTGCTTGGTTAGCAAATAATAATTTAGAGTGGCTATATCGTTTGTATCAAGAGCCTTGGCGCTGGCGGCGGATGCTCGCTTTACCCGAATTTGCAACTAAGTCTATTGTATATTCAGTGACAGGAAAAGGAGCGGTTACTCAGTAATTTGAGGGAATAGGGAGTTATGAGTTATGAGTTATGAGTTATGAGTTATGAGTTATGAGTTATGAGTTGCAAGTTGGGAGTTATGAGTTGGAAGTTGGGAGTTGGGAATTTTATCCAAAAAATGGGTTGAAAACCCCGTCGTTCTACGACGGCTTTAATTGAT
>CAXTCQ010000095.1:0-27387 GCA_964242965.1 uncultured Calothrix sp.
CCCCTACTCCCTCATCATGTCCAAACCCCGCGACGTTCAAATTCTCCCTGTTGCTACCGATACAAGAGTATTTCGTTCCCGCAGTTGGGCGCGGTTGCGATTTGAAATCGAATATGCCCTAGCGAAGGGAACTACTGCTAATTGTTATTTAATCGAAGCCGACAAAATTGCCCTGATTGACCCACCGGGAGAAACTTTTACTGATAGTTTCCTCGCAGCTTTAAAACAACGGGTTGATGTCAAGAAGATTGACTATGTAATTCTCGGTCATATCAATCCCAACCGCGCTGCAACCCTCAAAGCTTTACTCGAAATTGCTCCACAAATTACTTTTGTTTGTTCCAATCCTGGGGCAATAAATTTGCGCGGTGCGATGGAAAATCCCGATTTACCTATATTAGTAAAACGGGGTGAAGAAACACTTGATTTAGGTAAGGGACACCACCTCGAATTTATCCCTACACCCAATCCGCGCTATCCCGACGAACTTTGTACTTACGACCCGCAAACAGAAATTTTATACACCGATAAATTGTTCGGGGCACATATTTGTGGCGACCAAGTATTTGATGAAGGTTGGCAATCTTTCCTCGAAGATAGGCGGTATTATTTTGAGTGCGTCATGGCACCTCATGCCCGTCAGGTTGAGACTTCATTAGAAAAACTTTCCGATTTGAAGGTGCGGATGTACGCACCGAATCACGGTCCTTTGGTGCGGTATGGATTGATTGAACTGACCGAAGCTTATCGGGAATGGTTGCAACAACAAACCAAGCAAGAAAATACCGTAGCATTAATTTATGCCTCGGCTTACGGGAATACTGCAACTGTGGCACAGGCGATCGCGCACGGGATTACAAAAGCAGGTGTCAGGGTCGAATCAATCAACTGCGAATTTGCCGAACCGGGGGAAATTCAAGAAGCTGTGGAAAAATCAGCAGGCTTTATCATGGGTTCTCCCACACTTGGAGGACATGCACCCACCCCCGTACAAACAGCTTTAGGTATTGTCCTCGCTAACGCATCCAAAACCAAGTTAGCGGGTGTATTTGGTTCCTTTGGTTGGAGTGGTGAAGCTATTGATTTATTGGAAACCAAACTCAAAGATGCTGGATACCGCTTTGGTTTTGACCCCATCCGTGTTAAATTCAAACCCGATGAAAAAACCCTGCAAACCTGCGAAGAAGCTGGAACCGACTTTGCCCAAGCCATCAAACGAGTCAATCGAGTTCGTACAGCCAGCGCACCCGCAAGCAACCTCGAACAAGCTGTAGGACGCATTCTGGGTTCGCTGTCGGTAGTTACTGCCAAGCAAGGCGATGTATCGAGCGCAATGTTGGCATCGTGGATTTCACAGGCAAGTTTCAGCCCTCCCGGTTTGACGATTTCGGTTGCTAAAGATAGGGCATTGGAGGCACTCATGCATTCGGGAAGTCCCTTCGCGGTGAATATTTTGGCTGAGGGTAAGGAGTTGCGGAAGCACTTTATGAAGTCTTACAGCCCAGGTCAAGATAGATTTGCGGGGATTGAAACACAGGAAGCTACAAATGGTGCGCCTGTTCTCAGTGGTGCTTTAGCGTACCTAGAATGTACGGTTAAAGACCGGATGGAAGTAGGCGACCATTGGTTAGTTTATGCGACGGTTGATGATGGGAAGGTATTAAATTCAGATGCGGTGACTGCAGTGCATTATCGCAAGTCGGGTAATCATTATTAATTTAAGTTTAATATCCACACAACCACCTAACCTATGCTTACTCTGATAGTATTAAAATGCACTAAGGGTGGTTGTTAGGATTTTCAATCATCAATCCCTCACTTGTAACTGCTGCATTTAACTCATTATCTGCGGATACAAAAGTTATAGGAAGTAATCCATTTCCGATAGAAAGGGTATTCACTGCTCGACCGATTGCCAGTTGAATAGCATCATAACCGCGTAAGCCATAAGTTTCAGCCAATGCCATTCCAGAATTAATGATACTTTCTGTGATTTCAATAGTTTAATAATCCTTCCGCAGGTCGCTTCTAAACTGGTTAAGTGTCATTGCCGCGTCCCGGATACTTATACTACCACCACGAGAACGTCGTGTAATCGCAGCAATAATTTCTACGCTAGTGACTGCTGCTATAAATACTTCATTATCTAACGTCGGGTCAAATAGCCCTAGAACCCAAGCCGAACCAGTTTCAGTGATGTAACGTTTAACCAATGCACTACTATCTATAAAATAGATTGGCATCTAACGACGTTCCTCGATAATTGTCTCAGAAATCGGTTTTCCCTCAACCTGAATTAGCCGTCGCTCAGAAATTGGCTCATATGAAGGGAACTTAACTTGCTTTATCAAGCCAGAATCAACCAGTGCCTGATGAAATGCTTTGTGCTTGGCAATTTCTTCTTTATTTGCGAGACACTTTTGAATTGTTTGGTTAAGTTGATAAAGTTCTTCTAAATCAAGGGTTTCAAGCTGGCTTAATATTTGGTTTAAAGTTGCTTGTGCCATAGCCTTAGCTGGTAACTTAACTTATATTATAGTCGCTACAACGAAGGCGATCGCGTTAGTTTGTGCTTATCGTTCTTGAGAACCCAGTGTAAAAGCTTCATTTGTCGAAGTCATGAGTGTTTTATGGAACCAAGTAGGTGAGCAGGAAAAATCACTCTTGGCTCGTAGTTGCGCCCGCAGTGTTGCTCCCGCTAGCGTTATCCCCACGTTTTAAAACAATGTCAACACACCAATTGCTTTACTGCTACTCAGTTCCTCAATATCGTCATAATGATTTCGTAAGATTGTCTCGATATCCACTGTTTTACAGTTACCTCGCCGAATCCAGATAATCTTGGGTGGAAAGCCGCGCAATATACACAAATCGCTAAAGTCAGCATCCTTAGTGACAATTAAAAACTCTTCAAGTCGTGCGTATTCCCAAACCTCGGTATCTGGAACTCGATCGAGACCTAATCTATAAATTATGGTCGAATAATAACTTCACGCTTTTACAACCATCAGAATTTTTTCACGATCGGCTGCATAACTGAGACAAGCGCGAATGTCATCCTCGGTTAAATACGGAAAATCCTGAAGAATCTCCTCGTTAGTCATGCCTGCCGCAAGATATTCTAGAACGTCATACACCGTAATTCTCATCCCTCGAATACAAGGTTTACCGCCTCGTTTACCAGGTTCAATGGTAATTATGTCCCCGTAGCTCATTGCTTTGACCTTATGTATGGTATACAAAAATTTTAATCTCAGTCTGCAAACTCGATAACCGTTACGAGCAATTTGAGCTACATGGAATACAAAATAATTTGGACGGAACCAGCTTTAACAGACCTTAATAACATTTATGCTTATATTGCAAATGAAAATCCTGATGCAGCTCAAAAAGTTGGCGAAAATATCTTAAATCATGTTGATGTTCTAGAAAAGTTTCCCTTTATCGGCCCAGCTTATCCGCGTGATCCTCTGGTCGAGTTCGTGAAATTGTTTGTGGTAAGTATCGAATATTCTACCGAGTTGATGAAGAGAAAATATCAGTTGAGATTCTTACAATTTGGCATGGGTCACGAGGAACTCCAAGAATTTGAGGTCAAACAGATGATGAAGCTAGATGAATCAATTGCTGATGAAGATTTTCAGGTAATCGAAGCGTCAAACGACTCATGGTAGTCTCCTTTACGAGTTTACTGATTAGGCGGTGGGGTAGGTGATGAACGGTAATCAAATTTAAATGGTGTTGATAAAATCCCTAAAATTTGATTGATTTCGACAATATAATAATCCCTTTTATCAATCTGAATAATTTTATCTTTTAATTGCAAAAACTTCCAATCTGTGCCAGTCGTTATAGCTCCATAAATACTTTTTACATTATTCCCTTGCCGTTGATTAAATATTTGTGCAGCAATCATCTCGGCAATACATTGTCCTAATCCAGCTTTAATATTCTCGTTTTTTGCCTCAACCAAAGTAAGAACTGGTGTACGAATTTCATAGATTTCGCTAGATGCGGTTAAAATATAGTCGCAATAACCATTTAACCCCTGTTCTGAGTCTACGTTAAATTCTGAACCTGAAAAAAAGCCAATTTGAAAATTAAATTGTCGCCGTATTTCCAATAAGATCGGTGCAATAATCAATTCAGAACGTGCTTTTTCTGTATTAATTGCTGTTGCTAATGCTACATTCTCATTTAATGTTATTTGTAAATATTGGCTCGAACTAATTCCAGCAATATCTGCAAAAAGATTGTTAGGTTCTTCTACAGTTAAGCCAAAGCTTTCTCTAACTTTGGCAAGAGTAAAGTCACTATATGCCATCAGTTTTTAATTTCATCTTTTTGATTTTATAATTGGGAAGGCTTTGATTTTAATATGATATCTCATAAGCCCCCAAGATTTGTAATTACCGCTGTCGAATCTATGCCAATACAGCCGATTCGACTGGGATTCGAGTTATTGACGAGACATAAGTAGGTAGGTGTGAAAAAAACGAAGTATGTAACGAAACGTAAAATCGAATATAACCCTCTTCCCTACTCACTACTCCCACTCTCTAGCACTGTTACTTCTGGCTTTAATTACAGCATTCATCGCACAATCAATTAAAAATTCAATCTTCAAAAAAGATGCTGACAAAATTGGCTGCATTAAATCCCGTTTGTTCTCCAGTTTTTAGAAAATGTTCGAGTTCTTCTTGATAATGTTCCGATTCAAAATCGGCGATACCTATAGGTTTTGCGGTAGATGGCGCTTTTTTTATTAACCTTGCTTCGTATTTAGGTAAATCGATATCAAAAGTTTTATCTTCGGCTCCATCGCGTAGAAGCTTTGTATAACCTTCTTTAGATAAACTCCAGCAAGCACCCCTATTCTTGATATAAAATCGCCGATTCATATTATATTTAGGATTGCAGTATTATCTCAAGTATCCATTAATTCATTAACAGCATCCTCGTCCAAATCGGAGAAAGCTGCTATATCTGCGTCGTGAGTAGAATTACTTTCTCCCTTCAATCCGAAAATAATTTCTTTTTCTACGAACGTAAGAGCAACTTCTGCCATTGCGACCCAAGTTTTGATTTGTAATTGTTGAGCATCGTTTATATCTAAATTTTGCTCGATTTGATAACCGTTTAGTTCGGCAAAGCGACGCGCTAATTTTTCAATTAACGCTTGACGCTGAAAGTCTCCTAACGCAGTTTCAGCAGTTAAATTATTCATATGACGCACCCGACTTACTTACAAATATAGAATATACCTCGATTTCTTGTAATGCAAGCCATGCTTTAAGTCTTTTTCAAGGTCGTCAATCGCAGGTACGAAGTGCGATCGCGCAGGCTAGCGTATAAGTTAAAAGCGCAATCTCTTAACAAAAAAAGCCTGCACAAGCAAGCTTCCTTTACATACCCTCACCTATACAGGATGAGGGTAAAATATACAAATGGTCGTAATATTACTTAACGGTAACTTTACCACCAGCTTCTTCGATGCGCTTCTTAGCATCTTCAGCTTTATCTTTCGCTACAGCTTCAAACACGGCTTTAGGTGCAGCTTCTACCAAGTCTTTAGCTTCTTTCAAGCCCAAACCTGTCAACTCGCGGACAATCTTGAGGATGGCAATCTTCTTGTCAGCAGGTACAGAGTCGAGAATTGCATCAAACTCGGTTTTCTCTTCTACAACTTCAGCAGCAGCAGCAGGTGCAGCAGCCATCATCATCCCACCAACGGGAGCAGCAGCGCTAACGCCAAATGCTTCTTCGATTTGCTTAACGAGTTCGGATGCTTCGAGTAGTGTCAAACCTTTAAGTTGATCTAAAATTGTATCGGTTGCAGCAGACATTCTTTAAACTCCTGTAATTTTGATTGTTGGTTGTCAGTGGTCAGTGGTCGGTGGTCATTGATTGTTTTAATCTCTAACTCCTAACTCCTAACTCTTAACTCTTAACTTTTAACTAACTTGCACTTTCTTCAGTGCTGGCAGTTGCGCTTTCGTCAGTGCTGGCAGTTGCACTTTCGTCAGCGGTTTTACCGTCTTTCTCAGCAATAGCTTGCAAAGCACGCGCTAGCGAACTTGGTACTTCGTTGATACCAGTGGCAAGCTTTGTTGCCACTCCGTTGATAGCACCTGCAATTTGTGCCATGAGTTGCTCTTTGGAAGGTAAATCTCCCAAGACTTTGACATCTGCTTCTTTGAGCAGCTTGCCATCCATTACTCCACCGCGAAGCGTTGTTTTGTCTTTGGTGACTTTTTGGAACTCTTGATATGCCTTAATTGCTGAAGAAAAATCTTCTTTAACTAGTAAAAAAGCATTTGAACCTTTGAGCAATTCCGATAAAGGTTGCCATTGTTCTTGCTCTTTAATGGCAATGCCCATAAAGGTATTTTTTGTGACTTTGCATACCGTTCCACTCGGAATCAGTTTGCGGCGTAAGTCCTTCATTTCGGCAACAGTCAAACCTTGGTAGTCAATCACTAGTGCCAAAGTTGACTCACTCAAACGCTCTTTGAGTTCGGCGACTATTTCCCTTTTACTTTCGACGGTTCTACCCATCTTTTCACCTCCCGAACAAGTTTTTTAATTGCCCAATGTTGTCTTGGCTGTTTGTTTCTGCTGTGAATGGCTAAATAAAACAGCGATTAACAACAATAAACCCTGACTACTACAGCCAGGGTTTTTGACATTGAGGTGATTTTTAATCGCATTACACTTCATACCGCGATACGCTTTGCGTCAAGCTTTTGGCTTGTCGCACATCTCAAGTGCGTGAATCGGCAATGTTGGTGTAAACCTCGGCAGGACATTAAGAACTATGCCACCTGCTGTCTCTGGCTGTTAACCATATTTAGTTTTAGTTAATGGAATTTGATAAAAGCTAACTGGTAATTTATCTTAATTACCGATTATCCATTACCGATTACTCATTAAACTGCATCTGTCTTCAAGTCGCGTAGAGCGTTGATATCAAGACGAATCGATGGTCCCATTGTTGAAGAAACGTACATCGTCCGCCAGTAACGACCTTTTGCTCCCGAAGGGCGGTTGCGGTCAACAGTTTCTTGCAACGCCTTCAAGTTTATCAATAAATCTTCCGGCGTGAAAGATACCTTACCAAACATAACATGGACAATACCAGTTCGATCTGCCCGGAATTCAAGTTTACCTGCTTTGAATTCTCCAATCGCACCAGCTAAGTCAAAGGTTACTGTACCACCTTTAGGCGAAGGCATCAAACCACGCGGACCGAGTAACTTACCAAGTTTAGCAACTTGCGGCATTACATCCGGAGTTGCAATCAACTTATCAAAGTCCATCCGACCTTTAGCAATTTCATCAATTAGTTCTTCCGAACCAACTATATCAGCTCCATTAACGGTAGCTTCATTTACTTTCTCACCTCGTGCAATTACTGCAACCCGCACGATATTTCCCGTACCTTTGGGTAGTGCCACTGTTGTCCGCAATTGTTGGTCGGTATATTTGGGGTCAATCCCTAAACGAATATGCGCTTCTGCGGCTTCGGGGAATTTTGCTGTTGCGGTTTCTTTCAGCAACGCTAACGCATCTAATGGTGCGTAATATTTATCTTCTACTTTCGCAATTAACGCCTGCATTCGGCGCGATAATTTCTTTGCCATTTTTTTCTCCTGGGGTCACGCGAGAATTATTCTCTCCCCCGATAAACAACTTTAGTTAGAGCAAAACTAAGAATGAGAGCTATTTTCGAGTGTGTAAGTATTGAAATAATTCATAACTCCTAACTCTTAACTCTTAACTCCTAACTTTGTTAATCCGCAACCGTCACACCCATATTACGGGCAGTACCTTCAATAATCTTCATCGCTGCGTCGATATCGTTAGCGTTGAGGTCGGGCAACTTGGTTTGGGCTATTTCCTGTAACTGTTGACGGGAAATTTCTCCAACTTTCTTTTTGTTGGGTTCGTTTGAACCACTCTCGATTTTTGCCGCTTTCTTGATTAATACCGAAGCAGGGGGAGTTTTAAGAACAAATGTAAAACTCCGGTCTTCAAAAACCGAAATTTCTACAGGAATTACCATCCCAGCTTGGTCGGCTGTTTTGGCGTTGTATTCCTTGCAGAACATCATGATATTAACACCGTGCTGACCCAGCGCGGGACCGACCGGCGGTGCTGGGTTGGCTTTCCCGGCATTTAATGCCAACTTAATAACCGCTACAATTTTCTTCGCCATTCGCTTTAGCTCTGTTTCTCAACCTGATTGAATTCTAATTCTACTGGTGTATCCCGTCCAAAAATCGAAAGCAAGGCTTTAAGTTTACTCCGTTCGGGGCTAACTTCAATTACCTCGCCTTCAAAGTCCTTAAATGGACCGGAAAGCACAATTATCTTATCACCAGTCGCCATATCAATTTTGACTAGTGGCTCTTGTTCAGCGGTCTGTTTAAAGATTCGCTCGACTTCGCCATTACTTAAGGGTACTGGTTTGACGTGACCGCGACCTTTACCAGTCCCGCGTCGTTGTTCGGCTCCCACGAAGTTAATGACGTGGGAAGTATTTCGTACTACCTGCCAAACATCATCATCCATTAACATCCTAACTAACACGTAACCGGGAAAAACTTTTTCTTCGGTTTGGTGACGGCTGCCGTCTTTGCGAATTTTAACTGCTGGCGTGTGAGGAATCTCTACCTGAAGTATCTTATCAGCTACATCGAAGGTTTGAATGCGCTGTTCCAAGGTAGTTTTAACACGTTTTTCACAGCCTGATGCTACTTGCACGGCGTACCAGCGAGATTCGTGCATGTCTACCGCATCTTGTGCGGAATCATCTGACTGCGACGACGGATTGCGCTCTTCATCTGTTGTGGAAGTCATCAGAATATTTGTTGTGCTGCCCACGTAAATAGTTTATCAACTAAAAATATTAACGCTGAGGAAAGTGTCATCATTAGTAAAACGGCGGCTGATTCGCTTAGTAGCTGTTGGCGACTGGGCCAAACTACTTTCTCAAATTCTTCTCGAATGCCTTGAATAAAGTTATTGACACTAAACCCACTTGAAACTTCTGGCATTTCTGCCTCTGTCTTTTTTGCCACGGTTGTTCATCTCCCCAATTCGTTATATGGTTTTGCCTGTTAATAACATCAACAATTACAGCTTTCGCTCAAACTGCAAATTCGAGCAAAAGCTGCACGTTACAAAAATTTTAACCTAAAAATTTTACCCGAAAAAAACAGATGCTTGCTTGCTATATTAGCAGGTATCGCAACTGTTTCGGGTTTTTATTTTATTCAAGATACGCGCCCTGGAGGACTTGAACCCCCGACATCAGGTTTTGGAGACCTGCGTTCTACCAACTGAACTAAGAGCGCTTGCATTTTCTTGAATTCAGTTATTGCGCTGAACTTATCATAGCTATCATAGCACAATTTGCCATTTATTTTACATAAATTATTGGTTTACATAAAATTTCTCTTGACTGCGGTTTCTATATGGGTAGGGGCACAGCAATGCTGTGCCCCTACGACAATCTATATGTCATATCTAACATAAATGTAACGTTAGTATCGAGGGAAGTTTAGCGGCATTGCCGCTAAGTATCAAAAGCCTTCTCCCATATTTATCCTTTAAGCAACAAGATAGTCAGCTATAAGGGACGGTCGAAACGTTGTTTGATTCGGGTTGCCTTACCGACGCGATCGCGTAGGTAATAAAGTTTGGCACGTCGAACTTTACCGCGACGGATAACTTTAATGTTGTCGATGCGAGGTGAATGGAGCAGAAAAACCCTTTCAACGCCAATGCCTTGGAAGACGCGACGGACAGTAATGGTTTCGTTGATGCCACCATTGGCTCTGGAAATGACTACACCTTCGTAAGGCTGGACGCGGAACTTCTCGCCTTCTTTGATTTTGACACCGACGCGGACTGTATCGCCAACGTAAATATCAGGTAAGTCGGTTTTGATATGTTCCGCTTCGATTGAGCGGATAATTTCTTGAGCGTTCATTGTTTTAGACAAAATCTCACGATCGCTAATTATAAATCGACAAACAGTATTTAGTCTAGTTATTTTAGATTGATGAATTTCCGGTAATTAAACATTCATACTAGAAAATGTATAGTAGATAACGATGCACGGGTGTGAGCAATATGAAGTTCAGTGTGCTGATTACGACGTATAACCGCTTGGATTTGTTGCGAAGGGCAATTGATTCTGCCCTACGTCAAACTATTCCGTGTGAGGTGGTGGTCGCAGACGATTGTTCGTCGGATGACACGCAGAACTATGTGGAGAGTTTGCGTGAGGAGTTGACGCTAAATGGGGACTATCGCTTGATCTATCATCGCAATTCGGCAAATCTCGGTCACGCTGGAACGATAAATGCTGGTGTCGGCAAAAGTAGCGGTGACTGGATTAAGTTTTTGGACGATGATGATTATTTAGCGCCAAATTGTTTGGAGGAAATGGCAAAAGCAATTGCGATGCAACAAGAGTACGATAATTCACTAGGAGCAAGTGCAGCAATTTGCTCGTGTATTGCCGCGCAAGTCGATCATAATGGTGTCGAACTCGAACGGACTCCACAACTCGGTCCGGGATTGGCGTACTATATCCCGCAAGCCGATATTCATTATGCGATGCTTTTAGAGATTCTCCCATTTGGTACGCCCGTACAGGTAGCTTGTAGTCGTCAAGCTTTTCTTCAAGCTGGTGGTTGGGATATTGGCATGACTAGCTGCGATGATATTGATTCTTGGGTGCGGATTGCTCAATTTGGTGATGCTATTTTTGTGAATCAATGTTTAGCATATCGCACGGTTTGGGCTGGTGGTTACGACCAAAAAATCGCGTTCAAGCAGCGACTCGATACAAATATACTAATGAAGGAAAAAATTTACGGCTTGATTGATGCCCAGCACCGGACTCGCCTACCGGCATTGCACGATATGCGAAACTACCTGAAGCTGCATTGGACGTTAGTGGCGCTTAAAAATAGAAACATTAATAGTGTTGTCAAGATAGTCGATTTTTCCGTTTTATCGCTTAAGGCTTGGTGGCTATTGCTAAGGGCTTTTTTGGTGAGGCGATCGCATTACCAAAATCCACATATCCGCAAGTTCTTATTGATTAAGGGGTAGTAAGCCTCAAATCCTTACAGTCACACTCTATACCACCGAAAAGCAACTATACACAAAATATATTAAGTCTATAACCAAGACAGGGAACTTAAAAACTGAGTTTTCCTAACTTAGTCATACTAATTTTTTGTTACTATATAATCTTGAATACTTAAATTATATTTTGGGTAAATACTAGTATAATTTTAAGTTGTTATACGTATAAAGATTCCAATTGCAATTCTCAAGGTTCTCAAGGGGAGCCGCGATAAAAATAAGTACAAACCGCTTGCAGCCTAGTTTATAATCGATTTTTTTCAGTACTTGTATTCCATGCACATTTTTTAATGAGACTTAAGTAATCTTGTTTAACTATACAATTATTTTACATTCAGTCGTGCGAACGGAGGTTGCAAGCAATCAAGCCTTTTTGAGCCAGGTTTCTACAATCACGCGGGTTTCTACTTATTCGCTAACCATTTAAAATTAGTTACACCCTTTCAAAATTATTAATTTATAGTAAAGAAAGTCTTAGTATTATAAAATACATTTTATTATAGTGGATACTACTAGAAGAACAAGAAAATATGTATTTACAGTTCTTTATTTTTGTAATTAAATAGACCTTCTATGCGAATCGTACATATCTTGAACGACGTTCAAGAAATCGGTAATGGAATTGTAAATGTCGCGATCGATCTAGCCTGTATGCAAGCGAAAACAGGTTATGATGTAGCAGTAATTTCCGGTGGTGGAGAATACGAGGGATTGCTCGCCAAATATGGGGTTAAGCATTACCGCTTAGAACAGAAGAGAACTCCAATCAATATTATCAAAGCCGCGATCGCATATCGGGGGATTATCGAAGAGTTCGAGCCAGATATCGTTCACGCTCATATGATGACGGGAGTAGTCCTAGCAAGTTTACTGCGTTATGGATACAATTACGCATTGGTATCTACCGTTCACAACGAGTTTCAACGCAGTGCAATATTCATGGGTTGGGCAGACCGAGTAATTGCCGTGAGTCAGGCAGTTGCGGTAAGTATGGAGAAACGAGGTATATCTAGGGACAAATTATCTGTTATCTCTAATGGTATTTTAGGCAGTCCGCGTACTTTACCGATGCGCGATTATTTACCTGTCAATTTACAGCATCCGGCGATCGCAACGGTAGCGGGTATGTATAAGCGTAAGGGAATCAGCGAACTAATCGCAGCTTTTGCAAAAATTGCAGTAGAATTTCCCGCAGCACATTTGTATTTAATTGGGGATGGTCCCGATAAAGAACTGTTTGAAGGGCAAGCACGAGCAACCAATTGTGCCGAAAGGATTCATTTTGAAGGGTTTCAACGGCAACCGCAGCGTTATTTAATATCGACAGATATTTTTGTAATGCCATCATACTATGAATCATTTGGGCTGGCGATCGCCGAAGCACGCGAAGCTGGTTGTGCGATTGTAGCTTCGGATGTGGATGGAATTTCCCAAACTTTGGATGGTGGGAAAGCTGGTATTTTGGTTCCACCAAGAGATAGCGATACTTTAGCAGCAACATTATCAAAGTTGTTGAGTGACACCGATATGCTTAATGAGTGGAAAAACCGCGCTTCTTTAAACCTCGAATGGTTAAGTATTGCTAGAGTCAATCAAGAAACCTTAGCTGTGTATAGTCAGTTAATTACAAAGATGAACCAAATTAACGAAAACGTTTCTTCAATTTATTTAACCCCAAATTTGACTTTAACCAACGCATCTGAAAAAAACCGCGCAGCATAGCGTCAAAATAAGAAATTATAACGTAGGTTGGGTGGAGCGGTAGCGCAACCCAACATTAATCGTTTCTTCTATAAATAAAATATTGATTCTGACGAAGTAGAGAAACTTAACTTTTCATGTGAATAATCCACAAGAGCATGAGGGGGTGCGTTACGGACTTCGTCCTAACACACCCTACGCTCTACGCTCCAAGAATTAGTTTAGTAAAACCGCTTCTTCGCTTTATCTAGCCGATTCCACAACAATTTTACCCAACCAAAGCGAAGAACATCGTGCAACGTAGTATAAAAACAGGGAATGATAAACAGCGTCAGCATTGTTGATAACGACATTCCCGCAAATACTACAATACCTAAAGGTTGGAGAAATTCTGAACCCTCACCAATTCCTAAAGCTAGTGGAAACAAACCCAAAACTGTAGTGATTGTGGTCATCAAAATTGGACGCAAGCGTTGCGGTGCAGCTTCTAAAATTGCGGTTCGACGGTTAATTCTTTTTTCTTCACGAATTTGATTGGCAAGTTCAATCATAATAATCGCGTTGTTAACTACGATACCGACCAATAACACCGCACCAATAACTACTGTTGCCCCAATTGCTGTTTTAGTAACGTATAGTCCAAAAATTCCTCCTGCTAGTGCGAGGGGAATTGTAAATAAAATTACTAACGGGTCGATGAGCGAGTTGTATTGAACAGCCATGACCACAAATACTAAAAATGTTGCGAGTCCCCCTAAAAGCCATAATGAGTCTTGCAACTGTCGGTTTGATTCAACGGCAGCACTCGGTAAAACTGACACTCCCTCTGGTAATTTCAATGACTTGACAATAGCATCAACTTGGGCTAAGGCTTCACCTAAAGAAGCACCTTCATTTAAGTTTCCCGCAATCAGAAAAACTTGCCTTTGGTTGATTCGCTGAATTTCCCCAGGTGCTTCTCCTTCGACAACATTAGCAACGTCGCTAAGACGTATTTGACGGTTATTCTCTACAAACAACGGAATTTTTTCTAACTGCGAAGATGTTAGTATCGATTCTTCATTCAACTGCACGCGCACATCTATCAAACGGTTGCCGCGCTGTAATTGGGTAGGGATACTTCCCTCAACTGCTGTCGAAATGGTATCTCCGATTTCTTGCGCTGTTAATCCTACACCTGCAACTCGTTCCCAGTCAGGACGAATTTGGATTTCCGGTTGACGTGCGTCTGCTTCGGGTCGAAATCTCGCGGTTGTAACACTTTCTTCGAGTGTAGACAGTAATTGACGACCGGCTTGTTGCAACGTTGCGGTATTATTACCCTGCAAAATTACATCTAAATCCGCACCTCGCACTGGGGAGTTATTAAGAATTAAACCGCGTACTTGTCCGGGAGAAAGACGCAAACGGATTCCAGCTAGGTTGAGTTTATCAAATTCTTTAGTGACTTTTTCTACATATGCTTCGACATCTGTACCTTGTTTGAGCGTTACCGTACTCGAACTTCGTTGCGGGTTCGCGGTGGTATTATTACCAAATAATACCCCTCCCGATGTGGAAAATACATAAGCTGATTCGGGCTGCGACATGAGAATTTTATCGACCTCACCCATAACTTTGCGGTTAGAATCGAGTGGAGTACCGGCTGGAAATATCCCAACTAAACTTGCTTGTCCGGTACTGATGCGCGGTAGAATTTCTTGACGCAACTGGGGTGCTATCCACAAAGTGCCACCACCCAATACAACAAAAGCGAATATTAAAACTAATAATCTATACCGCAATACCCAATTTAAATTCTGAAAATACCCGCGTGTTGCCGCATTAAAGGAATTATTAAACCAGACTAAAACCGGGAAGCGATTAATACCACTCGAATATTTCATCGCAAACAAACGCGAAGCTAACATCGGTACGATAGTTACTGCCACTAATAATGAAGCTGCAACCGAAAAACTGATTGTTAAAATCAATTCATTAAACAGTAACGATATAAACCCACCAACCAGCAAAAACGGTAATACCGATAATAAATTTGCCCCAGTCGAAGCAACTAACGAAGATTCGACTTCTTGCGATGATGCAATAGCAATTTCGATTACCTCTTCGCTTTCTAACTTGGGTCGGTCAATTTTAGTACCATCATTCGATACCATCCCGGTACGAACGGCGACATTTTCTAAAATCACTACTGATGTATCGATTGCTTGTCCAATTCCTAACGCTAAACCACCTAAACTAAACAAGTTTAACGATAAACCAAACAACTTCATCAAGATAATTGCCGCTAAAGTACATAGCGGAATTGTCAAGGAGATAATAAAAGTTTGTCGCAGCGAACCTAAAAATATTAATACCGCAACTGCCGCTAGCGCTGCACCCGTAAGTGCTGAACTAGTAACATCAGCCAAAGAATTACGAATAAATCTCGATTCGTCTAAAGTCGGTGTAAGTATTGTCCCTTCGGCAATCAAACCTGATTGTCGAAGTTCTTCGACTCGCTTTTTCACCCCATCAACAACATTTATAGTATTTGCGTCGGGTTGTTTGCGAATACTTAATTTCACAGCAGGTTGCTGATTTAGGTTAACGAATACACGTTGATTTTCAGTACCGTCGATAACTTCGGCAAAGTCACGCAGGTAAATTCTCCGGGCCGGAGTGTTAGTGGTGGGGGACGGTAGGGGCGCAAGGTCTTGCGCCCCTACTTGAAAAGACAAATTTCTAATTTGTTCGGCAGTTTGAAAGCGTCCGACAGTACGTGTTAGGGGTTCGGAGTTTTTACCCAAGATTCGACCACCGGAAATATCTTGGTTGCGGTCTCGCAGTTCGTCAAGTATGTTTGTCAATCCGACACCTTGCGCTTGCAACCTATTTAAATCAACATTAATGCGAACTTCTTCTAAAACTCCTCCCGATATATCTACAGCAGCGACTCCAGGTACTACCCCAAGTTCGCGTCCTAATTCTTCATCTGCAAAGACGCGCAAATCAACTCCTTCAAGCGATGGCGATGTCAGTGCTAATTCGTATACTGGTAACTGCGAAGGGTCAATTTTAAATAAACTTGGTTCTTCGATTGTGTCGGGTAAGCGGTTGCGGTTGCGGTTAAATGCTGCTGTTGCATCATTTAGCGCTTGGTCAATATTTCCCCCCGGTTGGAAGAATAAATCCAAACTTATCTGACCTTCACGAGTTTGTGAAAATACCTGCACTACTCCTTCAGTCGCAGCAAAAGTTTCTTCTAATGGTCTTGTAATTTCATCAACTGCTACCTCTGGAGATATTCCAGGTGCAGCGATACGAACCCCAATTCGAGGATAGGTAATTGAGGGCAGTAAATCTACGGGTATCTGAAGAGAAAAAAATATACCTAATACGATTACTGCCAACGTCAGCATTAGAGTACCGATGTGCTGGCGAATTGCGATCGCGCTGATACTAAAGCCGTTATTTTTTTCCTTGTTTGCTTGGTCTACTTGCTGCATATGGAAGAGGGAGTAGGGAGATAAGGAGACAGGGGTGACAGTGGGGAGATGGGGAGACAAGAAAGATAGGAGAGGAATATTTCTCCTCCGTCTCTCCCATCTCCCCATCTCCGCTTGCTTTAATTTGCCACTGGAGTTGGTTTTTGGTTTTCAGAAAGAATCGAAACTCGGACGGGTTCTCCTTCTTTCAATGGTTTACCGCTTCTAGTCACAAATCTTTCTCCAGGTTGCAATCCTGATAAAACTTCGACTTTACCATCTGCACTTTCTCCAAGAGTGACATTTCTTGCTGTAACAGTTGGCTTTTCCCCTTCGCTTAATACAAATATTTTGGCTTGTCTGCTTTGTGCTGGCTGGGAATTAGCTTGTCCGCTTTGTTCTGTCTGTTTGCTTGTTTCAACTGCACTCTCTGATATCACAACTCTTGGGGTCTTCGTTTCTTGAAAATTCACCCGTGCTAAAAGTCCGCTACCAATTTTGTTACTAATATTCGGAATTTCGACTTCGACGGGAACTAAACGCGCTGTCGCATCCGCAGCTGGCGAAATCCTGGCAACTCTACCTGTATAAGTTTGATTTGAGAATGCATCTAAACGTACTTGTACTGACTGTCCGACGCTGATTTTTGCAAGTTCCAATTCCGAAACTTGCACGACGACTTTGACGCGGCTAAAATCACCTATCTTCAAGACTTCGCCACCGGGTTGTAAAAAATTACCCGGTTCGCTAACTTTCTCTGTAATTACACCACTAATCGGTGAAATCAATCTTGCATAAGCACGGCGCTTTTTAGCATCAGCAACTACCGCTTGCTGCGCTACTACCCGACCTTGGGCAGAGGTAACTGCTTGCTGTTCGGTACTTACCTGCGCTTGGGCGGCGCGAAGTTCTTGGGCGGCAGTTCGAGCTCTGGTGCGCGATTGTTCGGCTATTTGTCGGGCTATTGCACCTTCTCGAACTAAAGTGTCTTGCCGTTTTGCGTCAGATTCCGACTGTACGAGTTCCAGACGCAGACGTTCGACATCCGCACGCGCATTGTTAATCACTGTACTTGCCCTTGTTACTTCCGATTTTAAGGTAGCTAGTTCGGCTTCGGCTTGATTTAATGCTGTCACTAACAGCGCATCATCTACCTGCCCAATATTTTGTCCCTGCTTGACAGAATTACCAATATCGACATTCAGCGCTAGAAGTTGCCCTTGAATTTGCGATCGCAACGACACTATTCTAAATGGTACGGTTGTACCTGTATATTCAGCTTGTTGCTTTAATGAATCGGTTCGGGCAACAGCAACGTCAACAGGTGTAACTGACGCGCTTTGACGCTGCGCTTGCGCTTCTGCAGTATCTTTCTTATTAGCACTACAACCCCCCGTCAGCATTCCGACACTAAATACACAAGCGATCAACAAAGGTGAAAAGGATATAATTTTCCGTAATTGCCCTATCTCGCGGGCTATCCAGGACGCAATCGATACACGATGCGGTAAAGTTTTTTCTGTGATTAGCGACCTTTCACCTCTAGCAATCTTCACATTAATCACCTGCTTTGCGTATAATATCAACGAGTTATTTGTTTGAATAGATACAGATTGTTGCTTGAGATTACTCTAGTTTACTGCGATCGCATGAAAGAATCATGAATTTCCGATTAATCAAATATTACAATTAAAGGTATAAAAAAATACTTACAATTCAACATTATTCAGTAATTAAATAAATTATTGACGACAAACATGAAGATGCTACGGGTACGAAGCAATAGAAAATCACACCCTTAGAAACCGATTTTATCTAGAGTGTAAAGATTTTTTACGTAGATGAAATCTACCAAAAGTTTGAAGACAAAGTGGTGATTAATTTAATCAAGTCAAAGAATTTCTCGAATCGTAGGGAATTATGACTTCGTTGATTGTGCCAAAATCTTGACAGCTATGATACGAATATATACGGACTGGGCGGGGAGACCCCGCCCCTACGTGTATTATAATTTTTGTGAGGTGGTTTCACTTATTTTGCTATCGATTAGATTTGCGATCGCTGTAGGGTATCCAATCATCAATACTAAAAAAGCTTTAGATTTAACAGGTGAAGTCATTGATGGTATGTCATTGAAACTACGTATTTTCAAATGGGACGCTCCCTGCTTCATCTCTACCGATACCCAACTCAAGGAGTTTAATTTTGACATCTTGAGGACGCTTGCCACAGTAGTAATATTTTTTGTCCATAATGTTAGCTAAATAATATCCTTCTTTACCATAATTAATTTTCAAAAACTCTTTTGCGACTTTCGTCATGGAAGTTCCAAAACCAAAAAAGGTGTCCTCAATTGAAAATCGAGGTAAATTGAAAGTATTATAAAAAGTCTCTCCATGTATAAAAGCCCATTGAGTACCTTGACGCAAAGCAACCTGATAATAAATAGGCATCACAACAGAACTGTTAGAATCTGCTAGCATAAATACATACAGCCTTACTACGATTAAGGAACAGTCCCTAGCTGTAACTAGGGACTGTATGTTAACTAGACTTAGTTATCTTGGTTGTCAGACTCAGGCAGGTCTAAACTATCCTCTAAGTCATTTTCAACGGTTTGGTCATCGACAATTGTTGTCTCACCGTTTACTAAATCTCGTCGTTCCCAGAATCCCTGGATTAAACGAATAAAAATTAGTACCGGGTCAAACATTGGCTTGCGACCATTACCGTTACCATTTTCGGTCAATCGCTTTACCTCCTTTTATTAGTAACAGGGGACACGATTATCCCCAAATTTATATTAAATCGCTTTTGGACTATTTTCATTTAGGCTTTGTAGTAAAGTTTTATCAGTTATTATTTAAATCTAATTATGTTAAAAGTAATTTTGATTGCGAGCTTTTAGATGAATTTAATTTAGAAATGCTTAAGGGTTATACAAATATATGGGTAGAAAGGGCGGGGAGACCCCGCCCCTACGTGTATTATAATTTTTTCCGGGTATTGTGCGTAATTCTCCGGATACCTTATAAAATCATTACATGAAATTGATAATGAAGCTGAAATAATTTTGTATGGCAACATCGAATGTAAAAGTAACGATTTCCCTGTCTGATACAGGTATAGATGACGACGAGTTACAAACGGAAGTCGAGAATTTGCTACCTCAAATTCGGGAAGTCGATGGAGTCGAAAATGCGGATTTGGTTGGTGTTACAGAGACTCCAGAAGGTGCCAAGGCTTTCAGTGGGTTTTTGTTAGGGATATTAACAGCCGAAGTCAACCCAGCCAATATTAAAGCATTATTCAAATTTTTGAGCGATCGCCTTTCAGGACAAACCATCAAGTTGAAAGTAGAAAAGAAAGATGGCAATAAACTTGAAATCGAAGCTAGCAGCGAAGCTGAGTTTGAATATGCTATGGAAAAAGCTAAAGAATTTCTCGAATCATAGAGAATTCTAGTTGTCCCAAAATCCCGACAGGGGTTGTAAACCCCAGTCTAACAGCGAAAGTCCTCGCTCATGAGGACTATGGAGATAAACAGTCCATTTTAATGGACTTGTGCTATTAGCGCGGGGTTTGCAACCCTGCGCGGGCTAAGATACTAACGAACGGACTTTATTTAAAACTAGCGATATAAAAATTCAGATGGGGAAAAAGATAGCACTGCTAATCGGAATCAGCGAATACGAACCGGGGTTAAATCCTTTACCTGGGGCAGTTAATGATGTCGATGCAATGCAGCGAGTCTTAGCAAACCCAGAAATGGGAGGCTTTACTGACATTGCAGTGCTAAAAAATCCCCAACGTCAAGATATAGAAGAAGCAATTTACAACCTTTTTGCCAACCGCAGCAAAGATGACCTATTACTACTTTACTTTTCTGGTCACGGCATTAAAGACGAAATTGGCAGGTTATATTTATCAACTCGTGCAACTCGTAAAGACAACGGTAGGTTAGTTAAGCCATCAGCAGTTGCAGCGAATGTACTACACGAAAATATCAACGATAGCAAATCCCAACGTCAAGTAATTATTTTAGACTGTTGCTTTAGTGGCGCGATCGCACAAGGTATGACCGTCAAAGATGATGGTACTGTAGATATTCAGCAGCAACTCGGCGGTAAAGGACGAGCAATTATGACTTCTTCCACATCCACCCAATATGCTTTTGAACAAGAAGGTTCCGAATCCGTATATACCCGCTACATTATCGAAGGTATCGAAAAAGGTGCGGCAGATAAAGACAATGATGGCTGGATATCGGTAGACGAGTTACACGAATATGCTAGCGCGAAGGTACAAGAAGCATCGCCAGCTATGACCCCCAAATTTTACCCAGTTGAGGAAGGGCATAAAATTCTGCTGGCAAAGTCACCTAAAGATGACCCCAAGTTGAAATATCGTAAGGAAGTAGAAAGTCGAGTTACTAAAGGAAAAGGAAAACTTTCTACTATTAACCAAGCAATTCTAGATCACAAACGCGATGATTTAAAAATTTCTGTCGAAGAAGCTGAAATTATTCAGGATGAGGTGCTACAACCTTATCGAGAGTATGAGCGGAAATTAAATAAATTTAAGGAAACGCTAATAAAGGTAATTAATCAGCAGTACCCTTTTAGTCAGGAAGATGAAGAAGCTTTAAAAGAATATCAGAAATACTTAGGGTTAGAAGATAAAGATATTTTATTGATTCAAGAACAATTGTTAGCTCCCAAGCAAGCAGAATACGAGATGCAACAACGAGAATTAGAGCGATTACGGCAACAGGAATTAATTAAACAACAGCAGCAAGCAGAAAAATTACGACAGGAACAACTATTAAAACAGCAACAGGAAGAACAATTACGACAAGAGCAAGAAAGAGCCGAATATAATAGACTGCAAGCAGAATTACGACAAAAAGCACAGGAAGCAGAAAAATTACGAAAACAATCTTCCTCGGTAATTCAAACTCATGCATTCGAGTTTCAATATGCAACCCTGACTCTTGAAGAGCGATCGCAACATCTCGGTTTCATCAAAAAAACTGTACCCAAAATTGTATATCATCAAGCACGCGCCGAATATTTTACCGAAGACCTGGGCAATGGTGTAACCTTAGAAATGGTAGCTATACCTGGCGGCACTTTCACGATGGGTTCCCCCGAAAATGAAGCCGAACGATTTGGCAACGAAAGTCCGCAACACAAAGTCAGTATCCAAACCTTTTTCATGGGTAAATATCCCATTACCCAAAAGCAATGGGCAGCAGTTGCCGCTCTCCCAAAAGTAAAGATTGATTTAAATTCCGATCCTTCGCACTTTAAAGGTGCTGATCTACCAATTGAGTGTATATCTTGGGATGAAGCAACCGAGTTTTGTTCAAGACTATCGCAACATACCCAAAAGCAAAATCCCAATAAAACTTATCGCCTGCCCAGCGAAGCCCAATGGGAATATGCCTGTCGCGCCGGAACCACTACCCCGTTCCATTTTGGCGAGACGATTACAACTGAATTAGCCAATTACAATGGCAATTATACTTACGGTAATTCATCCAAGGATAAGTATCGGCAGATAACTACTCAGGCAGCTTTGTTTCCACCTAATGCTTTCGGTTTATACTATATGCATGGGAATGTTTGGGAATGGTGTCAAGATGATTGGCGCGAAAGCTACGAATCAGCACCAACAGACGGAAGTACTTGGCTTAACGAAAATGATAATCAAAGGAAGATGCTGCGTGGTGGCTCCTGGTACGCTAATCCGGGGTATTGCCGTTCTGCGCTTCGCTTCAAGTCCGAGCGCGGTCGTAAGTCTAACGTTATTGGGATTCGGGTTGTGTGTCTGACGGGGCGACAAGCGCCCCGTAAACCTAAGTTTAAGTTGACCGAATATGGTAAAAAAAGATAGGTCGCAATTGTCAATAAGACCAATAAGATTGAAAATGTTACCACTATTGTACCAGACACACTTAGAAAACAAACTAGAACCATCAGAATTTTTGTTTCTTAATATTCTGATTAATATTCTGCAAGATATCAAAGAAGTTAGTTTAGAAAAAATAGCTACGGCATTGCCTTTACCGATTTTATTTGAGAGCAGGCGCAAAAAAATACAACGATTTTTATCATTACCCACCCTCAATATTAAAACGTTGTGGTTTCCAATAATTAAAGACTGGTTAGCTCAAAAATTTTCAGCAAATCAACCTATTTATTTGGTGATTGATAGAACCATCTGGGAGCGCAAAAATTTAATTATGATTAGTATAATTTATGACCAGAGAGCTATTCCTGTATATTTTGAGTTTTTACCAAAATTAGGAAGCAGTAATTTTGATGAACAAACAAATTTTATTTCTCAAATATTATCTTTGTTTAATGAATATAAAACAGTTCTATAAGTTTTTACTAGGGAATAGAATAATACTTGAACTATGCCAGCTTTTAGATAACCTAATTATTGCCCGTTACGCAGCAAATAAACTAGTCCAGTTAGAGGCATTGAATAGTAAATTAGATATTTTACGCTATCAGACACGGCTATTATTAGAGTTCAGTTTGGTTAATATAGACCGTTACGAATATGCACAAAAGTTCTTAAATAATATTGGTTGCGATTTAGGAGGCTGGATAAAGCAACAAAGAAGCAAAACAACACCATTAAAAATATGAAAAGGCACGGCAATCTTTGGGGTGAAATTACATCAAAAAAGAAAATTTTGTAGGTTGGGTGGAACGAAGTGAAACCCAACATTCCCAAGTATTTGTTGGGTTACGCTGCGCTACACCCAACCTACTAATTTTCATGTTTTTAGCTTTTAAAGTTTGTTATAAAAAGTTTGCAATAACATAAAATGCTTTATGCGGCGAGACTCAATATTTTATAAACTGTTTCAACAATCCCCCACCCTTTTATTTGAACTATTGACAAATCCCCCGACAAATGCCGATGCTTATCGATTTGATTCGGTTGTCATCAAGGAACCAAAATTTGAAATCGATGGGGTATTTCTACCACCAGAAAGCGAAGGTGCAGGAGTTGTATATTTCTGTGAAGTTCAGTTCCAGAAAGATGAAGAGCTTTATGAAAGGCTATTTGCGGAATCATCATTGTACTTCTACCGCAACCGTGCTAGATATAGCGACTGGCAAGCTGTGGTAATTTACCCGTCACGCAGTATCGAACAAAGCGATATTTATCCTCATCGAACGTTCCTAGGTGGAAACCAAGTACATCGCGTGTATTTGAATGAATTAGGGGATATTCGTCAATTACCATTGTGGGTAGCGTTGATGGTGCTAACTACAGTAAAGGAAGAACAAGCACCCGAAGAAGCAAGGTATTTGTTAACAAGAAGCCGTCAAGAAGTATCTCAAGCATCGAGTCGCGCCATAATGGAAATTATAACGACGATAATGGTGTATCGGTTTGAACAATTAAGCAGAATGGAAGTGGAGTCTATGCTAGGAATAACGCTAAAGGAAACAAGAGTTTACCGAGAAATCAAGGAAGAAGGACGAGAGGAAGGACGAGAGGAAGGACGAGAGGAAGGACGAGAGGAAGCAACAGTCAATCTTATTATTAGACTACTGACTAAGCGGTTTGGAGAAGTCTCTGACGAATTGCGCTCCTCAATTTCTGGTTTACCTTTGTCTGTTCTCGAAGATTTGAGCGAAGCACTGTTAGATTTTACCAGCTTGGCTGATTTGCAATCTTGGTTAGAAGCGCTTCGGAATTAAACTAGTAGTCTATGTCATTAATTTTGACCTTTTCGAGAGGTCTAGATCCCCGACTTCTTTAAGAAGTCGGGGATCTAATAACCCATCAAAACTTTTGACATAGATCAGTAGTAGTCCGTTGCATTAATTTTGATTTCGTGAGGGTCAGAATCTGGGTTTCGTAAAAGTTACCCGGATTGTTTGAACCCCTCAAAATTGATAAAACGAACCAGTACGTTAATTTTAAATTTGAAAAACTGTATACAGTGCTTTGTTCATACAGGTGCAAAATATAGTTTGGATATAATTAGTTATTATCCTATGCTCCTTAACAAACGTTGTAGAGAGTAAAATTTCCTTGAGGTGCTGTAATGGCTTCACCGTTTCCAGGAATGAACCCATATTTAGAGAATCCATTATTTTGGTCAGAAATTCATAATCTGCTTATAGCGGCTATTTTCCGGAAACTGAATCCTCAATTGCGTCCTAAATACAAAGTTGCGATTGAAAAGCGTGTATACCAGATAACTGATGAAGACTCGCTTTTAGTAGGTGTTGCCGATGTTGCAGTCCAGAGGACGCAAAAAACACTATTACCACAAAAAGCAAATATTGCTGTTGCGTTACCATCAGTCGAAGCTGTAACGGTTGATGTTACTATGCCTGAAATTGTTAAGGAAACTTATTTAGAAGTGCGAGACGTGACAACGCAAGAAGTCGTAACCGTAATTGAAATCATTTCTCCAAAGAATAAACGTTCGGGAGAAGGACGAAATGCATATGTAAAAAAACGGTTACAGGTATTAGGGAGTTATACAAATTTAGTCGAAATTGATTTATTGCGAGATGGTAAACCAATTCAACAAGTACAAAATAACATTCAAACTGACTATAGAATTTTGGTAAGTCGTGCGTCTAAACGTCCGAAAGCCGATTTATATGCATTTAATTTACAAAATCTAATTCCTTTTTACCCCCTACCTTTGCGTGAAGGTGATACGGAACCATTACTAGATATACAAACATTAATTAATGAACTATACGACGAAGGTAATTATGATTTGGTGATTGATTACACGCAAGAACCTGTACCCCCACTGTTACAAGAGAATGCTACCTGGGTGGATGAAGTTTTGAAAGAGAAGAGATTGAGGTAAATTCGTAGTTCGTAGGTTGGGTGAAGCGGAGCGTAACCCAACCATAATGTTGGGTTTCACTTCGTTACACCCAACCTACATTAATTTGTAACTATTGACAAAATCTTGTTTATATATAGGAATTCGGTTTGATTTTTGAAAATACACGTAGGGTGCGCTTCAACGATGTGCGTAACGCACTCCTCCCCTCGACAACGGTGCGTTACGGATTTCAAGCGATCGCGCACCCTACATACCTAATTTTGTAAGCGCGAAGCGCAGGCTACGCCAACAAAAATATTTGGGGTAATCCTATATCAATCAATAAGTATAAGCAGGTATGACGCATAGATTGTCGTAGGGGCACAGCAATGCTGTGCCCCTACCAATATATATACTAAAGAAAGCAATTTAGGTAAACAGTCAGGGATTTATATCACCCTCGAAGACGCTGTGCATCGCTAATTACCCACTCGTTACTATCAGCATCCCAGATTAAAGTAAATCGTACTGATGCGGGGGATAGGTTGCCATTTTTGAGTTGATAGTTTAATTGTGCGTTTACAGTTGCCGTATTTTGATTTGCTTGAACTACACGGACTTGATTGATTTCGACTTGTTCAACTTGTCCACCCCACCATTGAGTATAAGAATCATAACCTTTGGGATGAATTCTTCGATTACTTTGAAAATTGGGAGAAAGTTTATTCCAAGCGCTTGTTAAATCACCGTTGTTGATAGTTTCGTAATAATTTTGGACGAAGTTTTCGGGTGATGGTTGTTCGATTGGTTTTGGAGTTTCTTTTGGGGTTATGGGTGAAGGTGTTTGTGTTGGGGTTTGGGTGGAAACAGGAATTTCGGGTGTTATTCGTGTAATGGGGGTTTCGATTGGTTCGGGATTGTCAGGAGTTGCTATCGATGTGGGAATTTCCGCAATGGGTGTTTCGGTTCTGATGGGTGGTATCGGTTCCTGCGTTTCGATGGGTGTGCGTCTAGGTCGAGAATTTGGCGAAGTTCTTCGTGGTTCTAATTGTACGGGTGGTTCGGTGTTTTCTTCGGGTTCGAGAGGTGTTTGAGTGGGACGGCTGGAAATGGTAGTTTCGATAGTGGGTTCTTGTGCGACTTGTTGCGATCGCATACTCGCCCCAATTGCCACAGCAGCAACCAAACCTCCTGCTATTAAACCACCTATTAATATCCCTTTGTTACTACTGCTTTGTCTAATTACAGGTTGCTGATAATAGGTTGTGTTATCAGGATTACTGGGTTGTTGGTAATTACCCGGACTAATGGGAATGGTATTTTGTTGTGTAGGATTATTTACGGGATTATTTACTGGAGGGTAACTGTAAGGTACGGCGGGAGTTGTGGGAAAAGCCCCTGTTTGCAATGTTACTAACATTTCACTGGCAGTTGCAAAGCGATCGCGTGGGTTAAACTGCACTGCTCGATCTATTACTGCTGCAAAATTTGCTGTGATATTTGGTACATACTGTCGCCACAAAATTATACCCGTTGTCGGGTCGTTGGATATATCTTGCGGCAATTTTCCTGTGAGTAAATAAATTGCCGTCATTCCCAAACTATAAATATCGCTGGCAAACATCGGTCTTCCTACCGATTGTTCGCTAGGCATAAATCCTGGTGTACCGATAATGATTGACCTTGTGGAATTCCCGGAAGGACTAACGTCTGTACCGATAGTTTCTTTGACAGCGCCAAAGTCAATTAATACTGGTTTTCCATCGGATTTACGGATAATAATGTTATCGGGTTTGATATCGCGGTGAACAATACCTTTACGGTGGACGTAATCGAGAACGGGTAAGATACTGATTAAGATATCTTTAACTGTAGCCTCGCTCATTACACCTTGCACTTGCAGCAAGGCATTCAGCGTTTGCCCTTCGATATATTCTTGAACTAAATAAAATTGCCCATTTTCCAAAAAATAGGCATACAATCGAGGAATTTGAGTGCTAGCATCCCCAAGTTCCTCTAAAATAGCTGCTTCTCGTTGAAATCGTTCTTGGACAAGTTTATAAACTTGGGGATTATGACTAATCGGTTTGAGTTGCTTGATAACGCAGTGTCGTCGAGAAGGCATTTGCGTATCTTCAGCGAGGAAGGTTTCTCCGAACCCACCGCTTCCTAAAGTTTTAATGACACGATAACGATTATTTAGCAACATAGGGGAAGGGGGAAGGG
>CAXTCQ010000096.1:0-27111 GCA_964242965.1 uncultured Calothrix sp.
TATTAACAGTGTTGACACAACAGGTGTAGGAAAAGGAGGGAACGTTACTCTTGATACTGGGTCAGTAGCCGTAAACAATGGCGCTCAATTAAATGTTTCTACTAATGGCAAGGGAGATGCAGGTAACGTAACAATAAATGCACGCGATACGGTTAGTTTTGATGGTGGCGGCAGTGGGATTATTAACAGTGTTGACATAACAGGTGTAGGAAAAGGAGGGAACGTTACTCTTGATGCTGGGTCAGTAACCGTAAACAATGGCGCTCAATTAAATGTTTCTACTAATGGTAAGGGAGATGCAGGTAACGTAACGATAAATGCACGCAATACGGTTAGTTTTGATGGTGGTGCCACCGGGATTATAAACTCAGTGGGTGAGAAGGGAATTGGCGCAGGTGGTAACGTTGACATTGTAACTAGTTCCTTATCAATAACTAATGGTGCCCAACTTAACGCCCCTAGCAAGAATCAAGGTTCGGCTGGAAATGTAACTGTTAAAGCACGCGATCGCATTTTGCTTTCGGGGGAAAATCAGAATAATGCAGCACCTAGCGCAATATTGACAACCATTGATGAAACAGGAGTCGGCAGTGGAGGCAAAATTAATATTTCGACTGACTCGCTGACAATAACAAAGGGCGCAGGGCTGTATACACTTACAAATGGGAAAGGTGACTCTGGTGATATTTTCATAGAAGCAATCGGCAATATTCTTATAGATGGGGTAAATAGTAAAGGGGGAGTCAGTGGACTGTACACCTCAGTGACTCCAAAAGCAGCAGGCAATGCAGGTCAAATTAAAATATCAACTGGTTCGCTGACATTAACAAGTGGTGCTGCACTCAATACTCTGACTCAAGGACAAGGTTCGGCTGGAAACGTATATATAAATGCTCGTGACACGATTTCTTTCGATGGCACGAATCAGAATGGAGGAGCAAGTGGAATCTTTACTACTGTAGACGAGAGAGGAGTAGGTAACGGAGGTGACATAAATATCGAAACAGATTCTTTATCTATTACCGGCGGTGCTGGATTATTTGCTCTGACTAGAAGCCAGGGGAATGGTGGTAATGTCATTATCAATGCCCGCAATACTGTTTCTTTTGATGGAACAAATCAAAACAGCGCTAGCAGTGGAATATTTAGTTCAGTGGATAGAACAGAAAATAGTGTAGGAGTTGGCAAGGGGGGTAACATAAGCATAACTACAAATTTCTTTTCACTATCCAGGGGAGGGGGATTATTCGCAGTTACTAAAGGACAAGGAGATGCAGGCAATATCAATATTAACGCACGCGAGCAAATCTCTTTAGATGGGAATAGCTTAACTGGGGGTTCTAGTGGAATATATAGTACCGTAGAACCAGAAGGTATAGGCAATGGCAAGGATATTCAAATTGTAACCCAGAAATTATTTGTTACCAGTGGTGCCCTAGTGTCTAGCACGAGTGCAGGTAATGGTGCAGCAGGTAATATCACAATTGATGCAAACTCTATACGTTTAAATCGAGGAACCCTCAGTTCAAATACAGTCAAAGAAGAAGGTTATATAAACTTGCGCTCTACAGATTTAGTACTCCGTAATGGTAGTAGGATTAGTACCAATGCCACTGGACAAAATGTCATTGGCGGCAACATTAATATCAATACAGGCGTACTTGCTGGTTTTGAAAATAGTGATATTACTGCTAACTCCATTTATTTTCGAGGTGGTAATGTCAAAATCAACACCGAAGGTATCTTTGGCATCCAGTTTCGGGATGTAGGTTCTCTTTTAACAAGTGATATTACAGCTACAGGCGCAAATAGCGAATTGAGTGGCAATGTAGAAATTACTACGCCTGATGTAGACCCTACTAGCGGTTTAGTCGAACTCCCTGCTAATGTTGTTGATGCATCAAGACAAATTTCCAATGCCTGCACTCCAGGAACTCGCCAATATGAGAATACTTTTATCGCAACAGGACGCTCCGGATTACCTATTAGTCCAGCTGAACCATTACAAGAAAATAATACCCTCAGTACTTGGGTAAAATTGGTGCCAACCACAACCATACCAGTTACAAAAATTAGACCCTCTGTCTCAATACCCATTGCGGCATCCACTATTATAGAAGCTTCGGGTTGGATAGCTGACAAGAGTGGCAACATCGAATTAGTGGTGTCTGAATCTCAATTTAATCCCCATAGTCCAAAGCAAACATCTACTTCTTGTTCTGTATCTCGGTAGCACTGAACTTACTGAATATTCTTTTTTAATACAGTAGACTATTACCTAAATTGAGCTACCGAAAAGTCTGCAACTGTAACGTTGTAACCACCGTATTCTTCCATATAACGGAGAATAGAAGTACCATATTCATCATGACTAACTTCGTTATTCACAAGAAGGTTGGCTACTCCATAGGGACCGCGCAAGTGAGCTCCTGCTAAAATGCCAGAAAGGCTAACAGTAATCGTTTTAGATACTCCTTTATCCGTAAATGTTTTTTGCTCGCCAAGATAATTCTTGATTGACTGTCCTTTTTCTGCAAGGGCACTGTTCACACGTTGCCAGTTGAGGTTAAAAGCCTCACGAATTGCGATTTCTTGAACTTTCGGGGAATTTAGGAATTGGTCTTTGCTATTAATACCATTTTTTCCTGTCCAAGTACCTTGCCAATAATTTTTGTCGGCACCGTTTCCATAGAAAGTACTTGCTTTGTAATAGCCAAGGTCAATCAATAAAGGTTCTCCAAATTGATACTTACCCATAAAACCCAATGAGTTTTCCACCTTGTATTGATCTGGGTTCCCGGATGGTAAACCAGATTCAAATGCTCCCAAAGATAAAAGCATTTGTTCGAAATCTCCTTTACTAACAGGAGGTGATGGGTTCTGTGTAGAGCTTCCAGATTTAGAATCAGGAAGACAGATAAGAGTACCTACTTGTAAGTTTGAAATTTCTGCATCTGTAAAAGGACTACCATCTGCTTTCTTAATTTCATGCCAACGATTACCGTCATCTAATTTGGCTTGAGCAATTAAGAAAAGCGTATCTCCAGACTTGAAAGTGTATGAACTACCGGATGTACAAGAGGAAGTAGGAGTTTGAGCAATAACAATTGCTTCTACGGGCTGCGTCAGAGCAAGAAACGATGTTTTTATGATTAGGCTAGTCAAACCCAACACAATCAAAGATTTACGTAAAATCATAGTTTTTTTCACTTGAAGGTAATTTAGCTTACTTACTAGCTTTGACTTCTGATTATTAATTGGAAGCAGTAAAGCAAGTTTATTCACTTCTGAAATTAAGTAAACTGGTAAAAAAATTTAATATAATCCGTGTATTAACGCAATAAAATCAATATAATAAAAATTTTGCATCTCTTTTAAGGCAGAAATATCTGAAAAGAGTAATGTCTAAATTGACGAATCTGTAAAATGTTAATGCTTATTTTTGCGATAAACCTACGGTTCGAGGAGCGCGATATGCCAGAGGCACTTTCTTAGAGGATGTTTTGAAAGTATAGTTTTTGTCATGCTGAATGGAGCGAAGCGCAATGAAGCATCTCAAGTACATACGGCAAGTCGAGATTCTTCGCTTCGCTCAGAATGACAAATTGTACTTTCTTCGGCTTTTAAAACATCCTCTTAAAGCGATACTCTTCCGAGTCGCTGCGCGATCGCGGGAGCTAACCCCTTTTAGGGGTATCGCAAAGTCATCTCCAAAATCAGGCGATCGCCCTAGCTTATCCGAACTTGTGCTTTTTTACACTCTTTTTGCCGATGCGTATCGCTGCGGATAAAGTTTTTGCGTAAGTCCTGAATGGATAAAATTGCATAAATCGATCGCACTGAGACCTATACTCTTATTGACGCTTCCTTCGCTAAATTTCCTTTTTTTATAGGAGTCTGTAATGACTGGGGTATCTAATCTATGAGTTTCTACAGGTGGCATCTAGGAATTGCAATTGGAAGTCTAGTTACTTTATATACAAATAGCTCAGTTGCTCAAATTACGCCAGATGGGACTCTTTCCTTTGAGGGTGGTGTGTTTCGCTCCCCAGCAGGACGCATTGAAGTTGCTAGTGTCGGTGACGCTCCGGATTACCTATTAGTCCAACTGAACCATTACAAGAAAATAATATTTTATCAGCCTGGGTGAAATTAAGAGATAAACCTGAAACATCAGTAAATACAACAATTCAACCGCAACCGACAGTAATTTCAAATACTCCCAGACCTGCTGCAACTCGAATTGTGGAAGCGAATAGCTGGATAGTTAGTAGTAATGGAAACATAGAATTAGTGGCATCTGCTTCTCAAACCCCTCACAGTTCTTGGCATTCAGTTTCTTGTTCTCAATAAGGTTTAAAATATGCATTTATCTAAACTTTTAAACAAAATAGTTAAAATTGTCGGAATTAATTTAGCACTGTTTATTTTTACTTTCTCCTTAATTGCCATTCCCAGCACCGTAGCAAAACAACCGCAATATACCCAGTCAAGTCAAAACCAACCAACCGCAATAGCTACACCACAACAACTTCTTGAACAAGGGGAAAGTTTTTTCCAAGCAGGACGTTTTAGTGATGCTGTAACTGTTTTACAACAAGCTATTCGTATATATCAGCAATCTGGGAATAATCTCGGACAAGCAGCAGCGCAAACAAACCTCTCTCTCGCATTTGAACAACTCGGTTCATGGAAACAAGCAACTGAATCTATCAATACCAGCTTAAACGTACTTGGTTGGGATAATGCAAATTACACGTTAAAAGTCAACAATCCCAAGTTAGAATTACTCAAAATTCTGGCGGCGACTTTAGATATTCAAAGTGGACTGCAACTAAGGCAAGGACACCCAGATGCAGCTAATGAAACAGCCAAGCGTGCGGAGATTTTTTGGCACAAGTTGGGCGATAATACCGAAGTTACGCGCAGTCGTATTAATCAAGCGCAAGCTTTGCGGGTTTCTGGTTTCAACTCTCGTGCTTCTAAGATTTTAGAATCAGTTTCTACTGAGTTACAACTTCAACCGGGTTCGGTTGTAAAACTGACTGCTTTGCGATCGCTTGGTAATGTTCAGCAGCAATTAGGTAAGCTTGAGGAATCGAAGGTAAATTTACAGCAGAGCTTAAAAATTGCTCAACATCTACAACTGCCACAAGAAATTAGCCTCACGGAACTATCTCTTGGTAATACTACGAGATTATTAGGTAATATTAATGACGCGATTGCCCATTATGAAAATGCAGCTGCATTGGCATCAAATCCACTTATCAGAGCGCAGGCTCAAATTAATCAACTAAGCTTACTTATTAAAAGTAAACCGATAGCAGAAACTCAAACATTAATTTCTACCATTCAATCTCAAATACCTAGTCTGCCTACAAACCATGCTGGTATTTATGCGCGTATTAATTTTGCACGTACTGTAATGAATTTGACTTTGGATAAAAAAGGTATCGCCGAAATTTTAGCAACCAGCGTGCAACAAGCTAAAGCTATAAATGACCTGCGTAGTGAATCTTACGCACTAGGCAGTTTAGCAGAAGTCTACGAGCAAGACAAACAGTGGCAAGTAGCATCCGATTTGACGCGCAAAGCGTGGTCACTTTCTCAAAAAATCAATGCAAACGATATTGCTTATCGCTGGGAATGGCAGTTAGGACGCTTACTCAAAGCACAGGGGAATATTCCAGATGCGATCGCAGCTTACGATGCGTCTGTCGAAACGCTTGAATCTCTCCGCACAGACTTAGCGGGAGTAAACCGAGAAGTGCAGTTTAATTTCCGCGATAGCATAGAACCTATTTATCGACAATCAGTAGAACTGCTTCTGCTACAAAACGGTGAAGCAAAACCCGATCTGGACAAAGTACGCAAGCGAATGGAAGCTTTACAATTATCGGAATTAGACAATTATTTCCGAGAAGCTTGCTTAAATAACCAATTTGTAGTGCTTGACAAAGTATTAGACCGCGATAATCTTGATACTGCCATCTTTTACCCAATTATCTTAGATAATCACCTAGAAATTATCCTTAAGCTTCCTAGACAACCTTTAGTACGTAAAACTTCTATAGTTAATAGTCAACAGATAGAGAATATCATTAAACAAATAGAAAAGAATATAGTCGAACCTGATGAGATGCAGAAATTTACAGTAGCTTCCAAACAGCTTTATGAATGGTTAATTAAACCAGTTGAAGCTGAACTTCAAAATAGTAGAGTTAAAACTTTGGTATTTATCCCAGATGGCTCGCTGCGAAATATTCCAATGGCTGCTTTGTACGATGATAGCAGTAAAAAATATTTAGTTCAGAAGTATGCTCTAGCAATTAGTCCAGGTTTACAATTATTTACTCCCAAACCTTTAGCAAGGCAAAAATTAAATGCTCTTGTGGGGGGACTATCGCAACCACCCAAAAACGAAAAGTTTGCACCGCTTCCTAATGTTAAATTAGAATTAGAATCGATTCAAAAATCAGGTGTATCAACAACCACGTTATATAACGAAAATTTCAAGAGTACGACTTTAGAAAAAAACATTAATATTCAACCTTTTCGAGTTGTTCACCTGGCAACTCACGGACAATTTAGTTCTAAAGCCAATGAAACGTTTATATTAGCATCAGACAAACGTATTTATGTGGCTGAATTAGATAGTTTACTCAAAAGTCGAGAGCAAAAACGAACCGAACCAATTGAATTACTTGTTTTGAGTGCTTGCCAAACCGCAGCAGGGGACAACCGTGCTGCGCTCGGATTAGCTGGGGTTGCTATACGTGCTGGTGCCCGCAGTACTTTAGCATCATTATGGCAGATTGGTGATAACTCCACGGCTGAATTTATTAAGCAATTTTATCAGCAGTTAGTAACAGGTAAAACTACAGCAGAAGTTTTACGACTTGCTCAATTAAAACTGCTTGAAGACCCTAAATATAATCGTCCGCTTTATTGGGCACCATACGTACTGGTTGGCAACTGGTTGTAATAAATAGGGAGTAGGGAGTAGGGAGTAGGTTTTGGGTAACTTTACGTTTCGTTACGTACTTTGTTTTTTTAGCTTTTGCTGTCTTTATTCTGTCTCCTATCTCTTGAATTCTGCTGTAATATTACTTAAACCGACCGATTCTAATAAACTTTGCCAATCGGCAGCAATAGACGCATCATTCGGATTAGCAAGATGCAATTGTGTTAATTCAGTAATAGAATCAAACCAAATTCCATTAGCAGCATAAATTGTCGCCTTTTGTTGAGAATTTGTTGCTGCTTTCAACTGCTGCGCGACATTAAAATCTAAATTGACTCGTTTAATATCACCATCGACATAAATAGGAACCCTCGCAGTTTGCTGACTGCAACGGACTTTTAAATACCAGCGATACGTTTTACCTATTTCTAAACTCACATTGGAAGGGAGAGGAACACTAATTACATTTGGTTTAGAAGGGAATGCGATCGCTTTTCGATAAGTCTCATTATCCGCACTATCCTTTAAAATAAATTGAGCATTTAAATTCGGTGCATCATTAGTATAAGGAACGTAAAACCAAAACGTTGGTCGTTCAGAAGTTGTCACCCCACCTACAACTTCTGAGCTTGATTGGTCTTTTTGTTGCTTTTGCAATGGTACTAAAGCAGTTAGTTCAGTTGCAACATCGGGACAATTATCCCGACTACCCATTCCTGTACGTCGTCCAGATACAGTACTTAAACCAGCAGGTGTTTTTGGCAACACAAAAACTGGTTTAGTTCTTTGTCGAGAAGAAGAATTTAGCTGTTTTGTAGTTACAGGTTTTGAAGTTTGAGCCGTAACTTGTATTGGATACTGAGTAGTGCTACTCAAAATCAGAGCAATTGTTAAGATCCACTTTACCGATTTAGCTGATTTGGGATTGAATTGTGGCACTATTAACGTCATTATTTTCACTCCGAAAAACTTCTTCAATCTCTAAATATACTAGTGGTTTCTGTCACAATTTTTCCTGGCTTGTAGTCAGTGATTTATGACTTACAGTAGAACTTTAGTCCTCACTACAAACACTCGCTAATGTGAAAAATTCGATTGTTGCGAATTATGTGGCGAAAGTTGACGAGCTTTTAGGATTGCAGCCATCAAAAACGAATAGGCTACAGAACCGATTATAGCTAAACTGATACCAGCGAGTAAATTGTGCTGTTGTTCCTTGTGCAAGATAGTTGCCATAGCTGCAAGACCGTGTATGCTAGCTGAAGTTATATAGCCAATTCCTAAAAGCAAGAAGCGTTTTGAAGGTTTTAGCGCACTCAAGCCGATAAAATAACCAAAGTAGCCACTGTATGCAACCTGTCCAAAAATATCTCCTAAAATGTGCGTAATTACCAGCGTTAATCCAGCAAAAGAATCGCCTATTTTAAGCTCATTATGCACAATTAGCATAGTTTCTACTAATGCAAATCCAGTCGCTGACGCTGTTGCTAAAAGTATACCATCCATTGGTTCATACACCCCGATGCTTTTCTGTTGGGATGATGGAAGTAGTCTACTGAATAAATAAACTAAGAGTACTGGAAATGCTTTGAAAAACTCTTGAAATAATCCATGTTCTAAAAAAGCCTTGGTAATTAGGTCGAGTAGATAATTTCCGGTTTTGGGTATTGAGAAATGAAATCCACTTAAAAGCGGTAAACCTGTAGCTAAACCTAAACTAATTAGCAACCACCAAGGTTTATCTTTATGGCAAAGTTTATGAACTAAATAGTGACTTACACTAGCAAGATAAATCGCTAATAGATATAAAAACAAGACTTCATCTGTTTTCCGAGTTCCAAACATTGCAACAACAAAAACTACCGTGATAAGACCCGGTACAAGGAAACCGTTTTGGAGTAAATTTTGCGGATGCGAAAGAATAGGAAAAAATTTTGTTATTCCCAGAGAATTACTATCTGAGTGGATAGGAGAGGTAGGAAAATGGATAGGTATAGGAAAATCTATGAGGTTCGATTTGGGTGGTTTCGAGGTAAATGTGGCGGGTATAGGAAAGTCGGTCTGATTAGGTTCGAGTGGTATAGAGGTAAAGGTGACAGTAATTTTGTGGGAACCTATTTCCAAAATGTCTCCATTCGCTAAAACAGAATTTTTTTTAAGTTTACCGTTGACAAAAAAGCCATTAGAACTGCCTTGGTCGGTAATAACCAAATCATTTTCTTTAGAATCGATTAACACATGGTAGCGAGATACTTGCTTATCATTAATCACGATTCGAGAGATACGTCGATTTTGAATTACGACAGGCATAGATTTAAAGTTTCGACCTAATGCAATGGGTAAACTTAAAGTTGGTTCTCGTCGCTCGTGTGTTTTTAGGTCTTGCCAACTTAATTTAACTAGAAAGTTACGAATCATCAGTTAGTACCATTATTATATTGCACTAATTTTTATAGATAAAATTTTGCTTATAGCGATTAAATTAGCTTTCGTGTTAGTATCAGTTGTTAATTAATTGTTGGATTTGCCGCGTTGGGAGTTGCGATAGGTACGATGACTAATGTTGCAGCGATAAACCCAAGAAACAGTTTTTTAGCGTTCATGATTTTGACCTCAGTTGATTTGATTAGATAGTTTTTGAAGTTTTTGGTGCGCGGCTTGAAATCCGTAACGCACCTAGACGTGCGGGATGGTGCATTACGATAAGCACAAGAGTACCCTACGTATATTTCAACAATTCCCCCAGGACGGCTATAGTTATATTTATTTTCGCCGACTTACTTATTTCTTTATTGGTTGAGTTATTATCCAATTATTCACACGGAACCTACTCGTCACTGTGCCTCTGAATAAACAACACCGCAACACCGCTTGTTACCATACCAAAAGCTGAAGGGACAAATGGCAACCATAACCCTTGTTGAAAAATACAAAGCGTGCAGACTCCGTAAAGAATTATAACTGTAGCAACTATGCTACCTCCCTTATCTACCTGGGAACGCGATCGCCAAACAATTAAACCAGACACTAACGACCATCCCCATATCCAGAGAATATCGCCCCAAGCAGGTAAAACCCAAAGAATCGGTCGATTGTCTAAAACTGCACTCAGAATCTGGCTAACCATTTGCGCTTGTATAAATACACCTGGTGTTTTTTCATAAGAACCCTGTGTAGTGCTGTAAGGTGTAGGAACAGTATCTTTGGAAATAGTATTAGCTGTAACCCCGATAATCACTACTTTATCCTTAATCAAACGCTCAAGCGAATCAACGGTCAATTTATCATTTAATACTTCGTCTAAAGTAACGCTTTCGTAGCCAAAATTACGATAATCATTTTCTTCATTAGTATTACGATAATTAATCAGTAGTTGAACTCCATTTAGGTCGGTTCCTTGTTGATATGCACCACTATGACCAAACTTTAAGGTTTGGAATACTTTTTTAAATTCTTTCGAGTCAAACTGTATATAATCTTCGTTGCTAATATTAAGCTTAATATCTTGTTCAAATAAGTAACGAACAGCTAATTGCACCGCAAGTGAGTACTTCGTTATACAGGGAGAATCACGTTCCGGTTGATTGAGCAGAATTTGCCGTCGAACAACACCGTCTGAGTCCCAAATACTATCAGTAAAACCCTGACGTTCTAAAGGTACAGCTTTAGGGGGTTTGACTCCTTCGAGATCGTACTTCCTATCCTTCCCTTTGCAAACAGCGATCAGGTTTTCTTTGCTTAGTTCATTATCAAGTTTGATTGGATTCGCTCGTTCGTCCGGGTCAGCAAAATCTCTATAAATATCTAATCCAATTATTCTGGGTTGATACTTTTGTAATTTATTAATTAATTTGGCTAATGTACCATCCGAGACAGATTTGAATGCTTGAGTTGTTTGCTGTAGAGATTGAATATCTTTTTCTGTGACTTCAACAACTAGCAACCTTGGGTCTACTTTTTCCTTCGGTCGCATAACTAACATTTGGTCAAAGCTTTGTAATTCAGCTTTCTGAAAAATACCCAAGTATCTGCTACTAATTACTGATGTCGTCACAATAATTGAAGTCAGCAGTACTGTCCATAGTTTCGTTTTTTTGGAATCATTTCCATAAGTTTTAACAGCATTTACATTACACAGTCCTTGCCAAGTTATTGGAACAGTTGCCGGATTTTGGTAAATTACTGGCAACCAACTAGCACAGGGAAAATTATTCTCTAAACCCTGAAGTTTTGATCGTGCTTCTCGCACCGATAAATAAAATGACTTGCCACCCGCAAAGGCAACCAGAAAGTTTTTTAAAAACTCTTGCGCTACTAAATCTGGGACTCTTTCACGCATGACAATCATTTGGGGAATATTCAATTCAGCTAAATTTCGCGCTAAACTAATTCCATCACAAGAATTAAAAATTGCCAGTTTTAAACCGCGTCCAATTGCCGAACTAAGTGAGTTTTTTAGTTGAAAAATTGTTAAGCTTTCGCTGGGGTTAATGTAAATTTTGCCAATGTCTTTATCGCTCCCACTATGTCCCGCAAAAAATATAATATCCCAATCTCGATTCCACAATTGCTCATCAAGTTCTTTGCGTGTAGGTTGAACTAGAAATGTAGTTTTGGCTTCTAATTTTTGTAGCAAAGAGCGGTCTTTCTCAACATCAATATTAGAACTATCACCTAAAATCGCCAAAATCTTAACTTTACCTGTCGAAATTGGTAATATCGGAGGTGATGCATATACATGATTGCTCAAAGCTAATTCAGCTTTGGGATAATGCTCAAAAAAATTCCACAAATGCCAAGGCAAACGATGCAGTAAAATTGCATCTGTTTCAATAATTACTCTAATTTCGTCATCCCAATGTAACCGGGTTCGTAACTGTTCTTCGATATGCTGGAATGACTTAGATTTTAACCAAGCATTAATATTAGGTTGTAGCTGTTTACATACGTCCTCAAAGTCATTTGCCGATATATTGTTAATATCCTGCCGATACATTTTTATACGTTGATTGCTGCCCATACGTTGATGGACAGCTTCATATAGTAATTGCCACTTTACATAGAGTTCGCTTAATTGCGGTGCAGGTGGAAGACTCCCCGTAATTTTCAAAAATTGGTTACGATCCCAAAGTTCAGCCGTGACAACGGGAAATCCTTGGTTTAAATCTCCTCCTAACAAGCTGATGACTAGCTTACTCGTTTGTGTTTTGTCAAAAGAAGTCATTTATTGTTTGTAGGATAAACAATGGCTAAATCACAAAGTTTTCTATTATTTGGCAATTATTAAAACCAACTTGAATTTGAAAACATTCTCCCACTTCTCCTTCAAAGCGGTTTAACTGAATGTAGTTGTCTTGTTCTCTTGCTTGCACTTCCTGAATGATTTCTTGTGAGGAAAGTAAAGCAAGCTTAATATTACTGGGTAGGTAAGGGTTTTCGCTGCTAGGATGTAACTGCACGCGGATACCAACTTGTTGGTTATCCTTCTTCGTGATGGCTACTACTAGCACGATTGGAGATACTCCCATTCCCAAGTCGATTAACTGCCCTCGTTTGATACTCTCTACCCCTGCTGCTGAGGAATCCCGAAAATTAAAGGCGATCGCATAATTTGTATTTCCCCCAAAAAATGTCTCCACAGTCTCCCATACACTATCATATATACCTTCTAGCCAACAACTCAGATTCACTGGTTCTTGATTCGATGGTAGCTGCTGCCTGTTTTTATACAAGCGCTGCCGCCATTGCTCATTCTCTAGTAGCGAACCCCAGGTACTAAATGGCACTAAAAGTCTGGGAAAAGTAACGGATAAATTACTTAAGCGTTGCAAGAAGTTTTCGGCTTGATTAGTGGGTAATTCGGGTAATAAAGGTATATTGGCTTTCACCGACTCTGCTTTGCAAAATTGATAAGTAATCCAAAAAGCATTGAAGTCTTTTGTTACGTACTGCGAGTCTATACAATACGTCCTATCTAAGTAGTCATAATTACCTTTTGATTTAATCTCGGCATGGGTTATATAACCCCAAATCCTCACACAATCACCATCTGGTTTGATTTGCACAGCTAGATAATAATCGGCTGCCCAACTAGGAATATCCACCCATTCTTGGGGGATTTCTAACTCGCTATCATCGATTGCTTCGCTGGGAATTAATACAACTCGTCTTCCCCCTAACAAAATAGCTGTTCCATTGACAAATTCCCAAAAAGCTGTTGTACCTGGGAAACTTTGCCAAACGCTTGCTTGTATTGAATCTTCAGTAGTCCAATTTAAAAAAGTATGGAGACAAATTTGATTCATGTAAGCAAGCCAGCGGCTACTAGGTGTAGCATAGACCTGGCTTTGCTGCCAGGACTGTGCTTGAATTGTTGGTGTTATTTCTAACAACCATTCTTTTGGATCTGCAAACGCATAAGTCATTTTTACCACAGTTGTTAAAATCAGGATTTAATTTACGTTATTTTCGCCATCATGCTTTCTGGGCTAATTCTCCGTAGCAAGCTCGTTCTCACTACTGTAAAAATTAGCGATTTATGTTATTGGTACTAAACTCACCGTAATGGGTTCTTAAGTATTCTTCTAAAGCAATACTCATATCTTTAATTTGGTTTGAGTTTACAGGAATATTCAAATCCTGGCTCCATTTGACTAATGCAGTCAGCAAAGATTCCCTTCCTTTTACCAATCTACGGGAGACTGTTGGCTGACTTATTTGCAACTTTTGGATAATTTGTTGTTGAGTCAGTCCCTCTTGGTAGTAAAGCTTGAGTATATTTTGGGTCTGTACATCCAAAAGCTGTAAAGCGTTTAACAGTACCGCAGACATTTCAAGAGTTTGTTGTTTTCGGTTTTGAATATCCTCTATGGCAATCAGATCGGCTATTGGTGAGTCTGAGGATAGGTCAGGTAAATCTAAGGTTTTTGTCTCGTCATTTTGCGTAAAAGCATCTAGAGATTTAACGGATGGAAACAGATATGCACGCACGTATACGGCAGTTTGGGTTAACCACTGTTCGATTGTCTTGCTGGTGCATTCCTCGCTAGAAAACGTTAGTTGGGTTTGCCGTTCGCTATTATAAAGTTGGGCGATCGCTTCCCAAAGTTCAAGATTCGGTTCTGGTAGTTTACTTCTACCACTTGACTCGTGAATATACAATTCTTTAAAACAAGTCCAGGCTAAACGATGTTGTGCTATGGCGCTTTGTGATAAACCAGCTTGACTAAGGGCTTCTAAAACTCCCTTTTTACTGACTTTACGTAATAATGCCCAATTCGTGCAAATATCGGCTTCCTTACGTTGGCGTAAAATGTCCCTCAGTTGAGTGGACATTGCCATAATGGCATAATATTTTAAACTCGAAGATTTTTCTACATTGAAGTCTTTAAGAATGATTTCAATTTGTGCATTTGCCATTTGGAAATAGTCAGCTACCCCATAATAGCTGTTTGCAAATTTGGCAACCGTTTTTTCAGATGCCCAATAACATGATTCTTGTAAATAAGCCGAAAGATGCATTTTTGCAAGGCGATGAGAATTAGTTTGCCAGTGTTTGTGCCAGTAAAGTGCCCAAAAATTTTCGGAATTAGCTACTTCTGGCGAACAATTTAAGCAATTTTGGATACTTCGACGTAATTTTGTATCAGTCAACCATCTGCTGAATTTGCCTGCTTCCAACTGAGCGAATGTTGAAAACATCTCTGTTATTTCTTGGCGAGGACGCATAGTCAATTGTTTTTTTAGTTCGCAAGTTATAATTTAATAGTTATTTTATTTTTGCTTGTTAAGATTTAATAATGAAAATCTTGTATTCTACGTACAATAATACCAAAAATATCGAGTAATTTCGTCACAACTGGAGCTTGTTTAGACTTATGCTTTTCAGTAGATGCCGTACATTTATATGATGAATATTAGTATTTAAGTACTAAAGGGCATATGTTTTCTGCATTTAAATATATTTACGTTAAAATAATGCGTACTAAAAAATCTATTTCCTACTTTCTCTTTGTTATCTCACTTATTTCCTACAGCCTTGTATTCATCACTCCACAATTAGCGAATGCGGTAACGGATACCGATATAACAGATGTATACGAACAACGTACCAACCATAACCCCGATGGTATCGGTAAATTTTACATGGAAAGAGAAATTGCCCAAGTAATGGGACATACGGGTGCAATGTGGTTAGAACGTCCCAGTCGGGAAGCGGAGGAACGACCAAGTAAAATAGTTAATGCTCTTAATCTTAAACCCGATAGTATTGTCGCAGATATTGGTGCGGGTACTGGTTACTTGAGTTTTATGATTGCCCCGACATTACCGCAAGGAAAGGTACTAGCTGTAGATATTCAGCCCGAAATGTTAGATATTATCAAATTTTTTAAGCAAGAAAAACAAATAAGTAACGTTGAACCTATATTAGCAACTCTGAATAATCCCAACTTGCCTAAAAGTAGCGTAGATTTAGCAGTAATGGTAGATGCATATCACGAATTTGAATTTCCCCACGAAATGATGGCAGCAATTACTAAAGCTTTGAAACCGAGTGGAAGGGTAGCTTTAATCGAGTATCGCGGAGAAAACCCATTTATTATGATTAAAGCGCTACATAAAATGACGCAAAAGCAAGTGAAAAAAGAAATGCAAGCGGTAGGTTTAAGATGGCAAGAAACGAAGAATCTATTACCGCAGCAGCATTTAATGATATTTGAAAAAGTATAATACATTTTCTAATTAACTGCTCCCTCGCTGCTACAAAAAAGCACTAAATATTTTGGAAAGGTGAGAATGCCTATGTAAGTGTTTCCACACCAGGATAACTGAGAATTTTCGCGTCAACGGTTAGTAAAGGACACTCATAAATTCTGGCTGTGGCTACAATAATTTGGTCAAAAGGGTCGCTATGAAATCCACTTAATTGAGTTGAATCAACTACTATAGGTAGGGTCAAATTTAATAGCTGTACTCCAGGATAAGCCAAACTAGCATCTAGCCATTCATTAACTAAGCAATAAAAAATCAGTCTATTTTTTTCTACTAATTTAGCTATTTCCCAACAGGAAACAATACTTATTCCTAACCCCTGAGATTGATATTCTTCTATATATTCCCGATGTTTTTTAGTTAATCGCTTGTTACCATCAACCCACCAAACCCAAATATGTGTGTCAAGCACAATCATTGCAAAACTTCCCAATCTTCTAAGGCAACGGGTTCTGTTGGGTCATCATAACGGATTACTTTACCGCGCATTGGATAAAGATTTGTTTCTGGCTGGCTAGGTAGTGCTTCTTGACGCTGTGAATTTTTAGCTTCGAGAATAATTACCTCCACTGCATCCCCTGCATGAAAAGGTAAGTCCCGCAGCATCAAAGTTCCATCTTCAGTTATAATAGCTTCTACTTTGTGAGCATTCATCTTGCTACTCCAATTTTTTCATAGAGAGGGAAAATAAAAAACCAGTTACTTCGTAAGCCTTCTTATTATCCCGCTTTGGCAGGCTTCCTTTGAAGCTATTCCCAAGTATCTGGAAGTTAAAAGAAAATAGTCAACTAAAGTTAAAGTATATTATACCAAGTTACCATTGATAGTATTTGTAGGGTGCGTGATACTCCGCAGGAGTGGCTGCCGCCATCGCTTGAAATCCGTAACGCATCGAGATATTTAGATGGTGGGTTACGCTACTTTATAAGCGCACCCTACGTATATTTCAACAATCAAATAGGAGGGTTATAGTATTATTAAACTCGTAGATACATCTCGGTAAAACGTCTCTGCTTCAAATTCCATAAGCACGGGGATAAGGCTTTAACAGGTTTTTAGCTTGATAAATATGAATTACATTCACAACTTCCCCACCTCGTCGAATCGATATTGTTTCAATTTCATTCAAGCTGTCAAAATGATTTCGATAACTAGCCATTAAATCGGTTCTGGATATAAAAGCTTCTGTAGTCACATATAACGCATCTTTGCCTAACCATTGATTTGGTTTAGACCAAAAAGCAAAACCGCGCAAATCGTTGCCAATATCGAAACAAGTAATTGGAATTTCCGATATTGGTTTTAGCGACATCGCAATCGGTCCACCTAAATAATAACGATTTGTGAATATAAAATTAGATTTTTCTAACGCTGCTTTGAAAATGGGAGAATTAGCAAAACCTTGTCTTAATTGCTGAATATCAATTAATTCTACGGCAGAAGGGTCATCTTTCGGCGATACAAACCCTCCCAGTAAAGCATATTCTCCGGGTTTTTGAAATATTCCCGTTGTGATGTGCAACAAGAGGACGAGTAGAAGTGTTGCGATCGCAATTTGCGAACCTAACAACCATCCGAACACTTTGCGTCTTTGTTCTTTCTCCCAAATCTCAGCTTGTTGTCCTAATAGCAAAGTTGTTCCCCAAAATCCTGGCATTGTCCAAGCTGGTAAAATCTGTCTGTATCCCCCAATCAGCGTAAATCCAACTATCAAGGGTAGCGAAACCCATAAAATCAATTGCCGCTTTAGTTCCAAATCTCCTCTTGAGTTCTTTGAAAAAATTTGCTTGATTTGAGCGATTGTTGTTTGCAGACTCACTTGCCAAAGCGGAAAACCCATCGTCGGAAATAAATACGCGATTCCCGCTAAACAAACGACCAAGACGCTCAACAAATTGTAACCACTTTTTGGTACTGCTCGTTCGGATTGGAACCGAAAAGAAACCCAATCATGTTGTATATTCCAAAACAACATCGGCGAAATTGTCACAAAAAATAAACCCAATCCCAACCACGTCCAAGGTGAACGAAAAACCGCACGATAACGCGAAGTTAGGCAAAAACCGACTAATCCAAATCCTAAAATAAAGCCATGATATTTACTTAAGCAAGCTAATCCAACTAAGATACTGAGAATTGCTAAACGATAGCTCGGTATATATACTGAAGACTTGCGGAAAAATTCATTTGCTGCACAATATAAGCTAGCCGACCAAAAAAATATCAGCGGACAGTCGGGAAGATTGAAAGTACCAAAAGCAAGTTGGAATACTGGAGTAATGGATGCGATCGCTAAAGTTAGAATAGCAGCTCGCACCGAAAATAATCGCAAACTAGTTAAATATAAAAATATCAAACTGCCCGTATGCAGAATCAACGTTCCCAAGCGAATCGTAAATTGGGACACATCTCCAGTTAACCAAGTACCAAAACCAGTTGTCAGCGCAACAAATAACGGATGGTCAAAATAACTCCAATCTAAATGTAAGGTGTATAGATAATAGTACGCTTCATCATAGCTAGGGTAGAGGTAGAATGCGATCGCACCTCGAAACAGCAGTCCCCCAACCAGCAACAAAAGCACCGATTGATTAGTTTTTTGAGTCAACCATTTCTGAGTTACTTGCATTTACGCGCATTCCTACGTTGATAGTCAAGTTAAATTACGAACATCTAACTTGACTAAATTAGCGCAAAATCGTTACAAGTTTCAAAAAAAGGAGATGGAAGTTAGGAGTTAGGAGTTAGGAGTTAGGAGTTAGGAGTTAGGAGTTAGAAGTTATAAAATGATTGCTCTAATTTTAAATTGAAGCCTTTAAACGTTAATTTGCCTTTCTTTATTCTTAACTCCTAACTCTTAGCTCCTAACTCTTAACTCCTAACTCTTAACTCCTAACTCTTAACTCCTAACTCTTAACTCTTAACTCCCTACTCCCCCCTTCACCTTCATTTTCAAATTCACCCTCGAATCTTCCACACCTTCTAACGGTAAGAAAATTGTCAAAACTTCCCCATGTTGCGGACGTTGACGAACAATCAACTTGCCACCAATTGCTTGAAATAAATGCTTAGTAGCTGCCAAATTTAAACTAATCGTACCCGTTTCCGGCTGGAACATTAGCAACTGACCAATAGCTTTACGAATTGGTGGACTACAAGACGCAGCAACAACATTGGCATTTTCTTGGAGTAACGGTAATAACTGTAACTTTAATTGGTTGCCGGCGGGAATAACTTGAACTTGAATTTGACTACCAGCAGGTAAACTACGTGTAAAATTCTCAATCAACCCAGTCAAAACCCGATCCAACATATTTGGATTGCTAACAACCGTTGGCAGTTTTTGCGGTAACACCACGTCCAACTTCAAATTTCTTCGGTCTGCTGCTTCTTGCCAGCGCGGAATACTTTGCTGTAAAATCTGTTCCAAACACATCGGTGTCAGCTGCGTACCTGTGGAATTTACTGGGTTAGTTGTTTGCAATTCCGCAGCTCTAAATAGCAACTCCATGCGATCGATTTGCTCGGTACATTCCCTATCAATCATTTCTAGCCGCTTGAGAACGTTCGCAGGTAAATCGCGTTTTTTGAGCAGCGACTTAGTTACTGTACGAATTGTTGCTAGTGGTGTACGGACTTCGTGAGCAAATGCTTGCAGCAACTCTATATCTGAACGATTTGAGGGAGCAACAGTAGGGACGACCGACAGATGAGCAGATGACGTGGTTTCTTGATGTCTAAATTCAGAATTCCCGAAACATTTATGACGCAAGGTAGGTGAATGAACTTCCTTGTCTTCCTTATCTCCCCTGTCTCCTTCTTCCTCCTGGGGTAATTGTGCCAACAACAACTGGCTAAATTGCATCACAGTGCGGAAATCAGGTTCAACTAAAGGATATTTCTCAACTAAAGTCTGCATAGTCGCAAACTCGTCGGGATTAATCAACATTACCCTAGCACCCAATACTCGCCAAGCCTGTTCTACAACTTGAGGGTCAAACGAAAATAAAAATGTTTTATTACCGTTTTCATCTTCTGCCAAAACAAGTACCAACCGAAATTGATTGGTAAAAATCAAACAGAATTGCTCATTTGCCAAAGGGTCTGCTGCTAACAATGGCAATATAGACTCATGCGGTGCAATTTTTGGTTCTCTTATAACGGCAGCAGGCATCTCAAATGGCATTAATGCCAACGGATTAAACGGTCTAGCTGTAAAAGTTATAGTTTGTAAATTATGCGTTAGTTTTATCTGGCTAAATATTGGTACCGGTGCAGCGAAAACTAGCCCTTGAGTTTTGTCGGATGAAGCAGTCGTTAACGTGTTTGTCAGTAACTTTTCTGTAGCAGCAACACTCAAGCGCCATTGCCGTTCTGCTTTTGCAGACGAACAATCAGCCACATTCGCTTGACTTGCGGCTAAAATTTCGCTCAGACTTGGCAGAATCCATTTATACACAGCTTTTCACCCCTTCTTTTTAGAGCTATGTCTAGAGTTTTGGCAGGCGTTTTAGTCCTAATATGAGGTTATAAGCATTTGTGTACTACTGAAAGTCGTAGAACCGAACCTGGAATAGGGCAATATCCCCTGAATTAGGGAGTAGGGAAAAGGGGAAGGGGGAAGGGGGAAGGGAAAGAATTTGATAATTTAATATTTATAACTCCTAACTCCTACAACTCCTAATTCCTACAACTCCTAACTCCTAACTCCTAACTCCTAACTCCTAACTCTTCTCCCTACTCCAATTGATAGATATCGACACCACACCTGTGGTTGATGAAATCCAAGCAAAAATAAGGGAGAACTCTATTATTCACACCACTTAATGCTCTTTTCTTCTGAGCATCACACCTCAAAATATTTTACGCTCAGATAAAACCTCGCAAAGCTACTTTCTCGTTTCCAGCGAAGAATAAAAATGAAAAAGTTAATTCCATTACTTCTGGGCAGCGTACTGTTGGTAAATGTTGCAGCTTGTCAAGATGGTTCCAAAACTAGTGGTGATGCACCAAATGATGTCAATAAGGCTACTAATCCACCAAGCAAAGAAACTGCTCAAAATAATCAAAGCGATGCAACAAGCGACACTCGTAAGCGTCAAATCGAGTCGGATATTCGAGCCAGGGAGCAACGCAATAACGCAACTGGTGGTGATGCAGAACGCGATGATGATGATTTAGAAAGCGAAGTTCGCGGCAAACTTGAAGCAAATTTACCTGCAAGTCGTCTAAAAGTTGATGCTGAAGATGGTACTGTGACGGTGACGGGAACTGTCCCCACACAAGAGCAACTCAATAAAATTCCGACTTTAGCGCAAGCTATCAAAGGTGTTACTGGCGTTAAAGTTGAGGTTAAAGTTGCCCCAGCACAGCAATCATCAAACTAACTTGAAGTTCAAATTACTATTCAAATCCCAAGCCCGGTTTCTTCAGGAAATTGGGCTTTTGCTATACTCCTCCATCGCGCAGCACGCGCCTGACGGCGATCGCAAATCCTGCGGCTAAACGCACTCTTACACGCAGCGACTCCATAGCCTAGTCAGCACCACTAGGGCAGTACGGACAGTATAAAAATATAACTTTACCTCTATCTCTGGGTATATTTGAGTAAATAAGTATTTTAAAATACATTTTTTTATATATGAATACTAATTGACTTATTAAATCATTGGAATACAATGATGCACAAATTATCGAATTTGAGGAGCAAAAAATTAAAAACTTTGAATCTGACAATATTTCAGATTTAATGTTTTTTAAGATTTGCTGCTCAATTTCATGCACTGTTTAATTAATCACTTCAATTACTTAATCTGGAGAAAAAATGAACAAGTTTATCCCATTTCTAATTAGCAGTATTTTAGTAGTTGGTGCTGTTGGTTGCCAACAAGACGCTTCTAAAACCTCTGATGCTGGCAACACAACCGGAGTTCCCGCAAACGCTGTGAAAGAAGCAGCTTCCACAACTCAAACAACAGCTGATGGTACTAAAGCTAAGGTAACAAATGCGAATGGTGGTGTTCAAACCATTGCAAAAAATCGTCTTGAACAAAAGTTCCCAGGTAGTAAACTTAGTGTCGAAAATAAAAGTGGTGTACTGACAATCAAAGGCACTGTTCCGAACGCAGAAACCCTGAAGAAAATCGAACCTACTGTTAAAGAGTATAAATTCCAAGGTGTTAAAACCGTGAAAGTAGAAGCTAAAGTAGCAGACAAAAAGCCATAATGTAAATCTAAAAAAAATCTAAATTTTTTGGGACTCACTAAATTAGTAAGTCCTATTTTTTAATTACTAGCTACTTTCTCTTTTGTGCTTTCCAAGTTCCTCCATAGGTGTAATATGGATTATCTTGACTAATATTGTGCCAGCATTCGGGACATACGAAAACCCAATCACCTTCGGAATCGTATTTAACTCTATAGAGGACTGATGCTGCTTGGTTGCAAAGATGACAAGGTTTGACACGTTGCGAACGGGGCATTTTTTACTTAAGTTTTGTTGTCAATACCAATTTAATATGAAGCTGCAACAAAGCGCGATCGCGGCGGTGGCGTTCTCTAAATCAATTCGATCTGTCGAGCGAATAATTCGATTCCATTTTTTTCTCGATTTTCTGCGATACAGTGAAAGCTGTCGTTTTTCCTCGGCGGTGAGGGTCTCAATCATTGACAATGGTTCGAGCGAGGGCAGGATATACCCTTTAAAGCGCACCTGCTGTCAGATGGTACGCTGCGTTTTATGTGTTTGACGACAGTATTTTTGCAACCTCCAGAGCTTCAACCGGAGACTATTTTGGTTGATGAGCCAGAATTGGGACTCCATCCCTATGCCATTACCGTCTTGGCATCGTTGATACGGACTGCTGGCAAACAGGTAATTGTTTCAACCCAATCAGTGGAATTGCTCAACGAATTTGACGCTGCGGATACAATCGTTGTTGACCGTTTGGAGGGACAATCGCTACTGCGAAGGATGGATAGGCAGAACTAGAGGGATGGCTTGAGGAGTATAGTCTGGGTGAGTTGTGGAAGAAAAACGTCCTGGGTGGGAGACCTTCGCTATGATTCGAGTTCATGCGTTCGTGGAGGGACAAACGGAAGAAACGTTTGTAAGAGAACTACTCTACGGGTATTTTCAAGAAAAAAACATCTTCCTCAACCCAATTATATATTTCCGACACCGGAGAAGTTATGCAAAAAACTTAAGCTTTAACAAAGGAAGACGAGGGAGACAAGAAAAAAGTGCGCTCACTCTTACGTTAATTTTAAGTAATGACCTATCCTAATATTTAGAATTCAAAAATTTATCCTGAAAACTATGAGTATCATCATTCCAGATGAAGTATTGCAAACAACCCAAATGTCTGAGCCTGAGTTACTGACTGAAATTGCAGTTATGCTCTTTCAAAAGGAAAAATTTACTTTAGGTCAAGCAAGTCGTTTTGCGAAAATGAATCAACTCCAGTTTCAACGCTTACTTGCAAGTCGCCAAATTCCTCTCCATTACGATATTGCCGAACTCAGGGAGGATGTAAAAAGTCTGGGAGCAAATAATTGGCAATAATTGTAGTTAGTGATACATCATCTATTAGTAATTTGGCTGCTATTGGTAAATTAGAATTATTACAACAACTTTACGGCAGTGTAATTATTCCTACAGCAGTTTATCAGGAACTTCTCAACTCTGGCGAGACAGACCCTTCAGTTTTGGCGATTCAAACTGTAAACTGGATTGAAACTCGTTCTGTCGCTAATATTACTTTGCTTCAAACTTTACAAAATAATTTAGACGTCGGTGAAGCTGAAGCTATTACCCTTGCTGTTGAATTAAATGCCGACAGATTGATTGTAGATGAACGAAGAGGTAGAAATGAAGCAATTAAGTTGGGTCTTCAAGTAACTGGAATATTGGGGATATTGCTAGCAGCAAAACAACAGGGATTAATTCCGTTGATACAGCCATTATTGGACGATTTGATTGCTAACGGCTTCTGGATTCGAGAACAATTGTACGCAGAAGCTCTTAAATTAGCCGGAGAGTAAAGCAAATCGCTCTTGTTCCGGTTTTGAGAGAATGTGAGTGCCAAAACACAAAACTCGACTACCCTACTTGTCTACCCTTCCTAAAATTACCTTACATTCTGTCTACTTACTTCTCTAGAATCGGGTAATAATTTTTTAGTTCTTCCCTAGAATAAAATACCTCAAACGCTTATTGCAAATTAAATTGAGATGCGCTTACCCTGTATTAATATAAGGCATTAAATTATGTATTTTCTTTAATACCAATTCCATATGAAGTTGCACAGACCGCCCTAGTCTTACAGACTAGGGCTAACTAGAACAAAGCCTGCTGTAAGCAGGCTAATAATATGCATCTTCATATTAAAACGGTATAACTTATTATTGCCATAATAATATAAAAATACCTACTATCAAACCAACTAACCCAATAATAGCTCCAGTCGCACTGATTAATGCTAGTTTATAAACCCGATTAAGCTTATCTTCACTAAGTTGAATTTGCTTGCGCTCTTGATTAAGTTTGATAATTAAATCGGTTAGTTTTGGCTGTTGTTGCTTCTGGATAAATGCAGCTAGATAATCATGAACTAATTGATAGCGGTCGTCAGGGTCTTCGGGTATTAATACAACAATTCCCGACTCGACAAAAATTTGTAAAATTAAATCTAATTTACTATTGTGAAGATTTGATTCTGTCCATTCTCCACTAACAGTTAGTAACTGTAAATCGCGTTCGAGTTCCGAGCGAGTTTTTAAAGGACGGATACCTTTTTTATCAGTGAGTAAATATAGGATAATTTCGGCAACTTGTTGATTTTCTACACCGCAGTCTTCAAAAACTTCCAGCAAGTAGCGTTTAACTAATTCTTCTTTTGGTCCTTGTTGTTGATATTTGACTAAAGTTGTAATATCTTCTGTTTGTAATTGTGCGCCAACTATTTGTAATTCAATCGGTCGAACTTCACCAAATTTTGCAGCTAAATCTTCTACTAATTGCGTAATTAATTCTGGTTCTAAATAGCAGTTTGAATGTTCTGTTAATCGTTCAATGACCGATTTGGCATCACCCGAGGTAAAATTACCAACTTGGTAGAGAATATTTTTGCTAAGGATATCATTATCGATAATATTTAAATTAGGTATCCGATTGCATTCGAGTAAATAATGGAGGTAATCTTCACGCAATGAGAGAATAACTTTTACACCTAAAATATTTAAACATTCATCTAAAAATTTAAAAAAGTGTTGTCGTTGTAAAGAAGTTTTGTAAACAAAGAAAAATTCTTCAAATTGGTCAAAAATTAAAATAATTCGTGAATTATGAATGCTAAATTCTTGTAAAACGGTCAAGAGATTTTTTGGTGAATCTATATGTGTGGAAAGAATTTGAGAATTTGGCGATAATGTATTTATTAATATTTTACCTAGTTCGGTCGTCCAATTTGTATAAAAACGTACTAATACAGGAACGAATTCTTGAATACCAATAACTTTTTGTTTCAAGGTAGGAATTAATCCCGCTTGTACGAGTGAGGTTTTACCAACTCCGGAATACCCGTGAATAACGATAAGTTTGTTGTCAGGACGTGCAATCCGTTCAATCAATCGGTCAATGTCCCGTTGCCGTCCAGATGCGGTGATTTCGGGGGCAATTGTAGCTTCTAATGAGTCGGATTGAAGTGTTTCAATAAACTGTGTAGATGCAAACTTCGGTTGCCTGCGAGGTTGGATTTTGCCCGCACCGATAAATGCTCGAAACCCGTATTGTTGTTCAATGGAACGGATTTCTAACTTAATCCAAAAAGCTTCAAGGTAGCGGTTTTGTTGTAAGTATTGCGATCGCAATAGTTGTAAAATCCGAATGTATTGTTGCGGGTTGTCTTGGTTGCCAATGTCCCTTGCTTGCTGAAGATGTTGAATTGCACGCTGCGTTTGTTCTAAGTTTGATTCGGCTTGAGCAATTAATAATAAATACAAGCTTTGGTTTTGCTGTTTGTCAGTTTGACTTTTGGCAACGTGGTGCAATGCTTGGTAAGCATATTGCTTTGCTTGTAGCCATTGATGCTGACTGATTGCCACTTCTGCCATAAATCCGTAAGCTCGCGCGACTCGTATCGAGTTTCCATAAAGTTGCTGCAAGTTTAAAGCATCAAGAGCCAGGGTTTGCAATTCACCCCACGCTTCTAAGCGCAGTAACACTTCACCGAAAGGATTAATAAATTTAGCAACTAAATTCGGGAAATTTGTTTCAGTAAAAATACGAATACATTCTTGAAAATAGTATTTTGCTTTGAGTAAGTATTTGTGCGCGTCTGTACGATGCAATTCAGCTTTTTGAAAATAGCATAAACCAATGTAAAAAAGTAGAACTCCAGCGCGTAATTTTTGGGGAGCGTTTTCCCAATATTCTAAGCTTTGTTGGTAATATTCTAAAGCGGTGTCAATTTGCCCAAGTAAGTATGCATCTTGTCCGCGTGCAAAGTTTACACTTGCTTGTAAACTGGGTTCGACAAGTTGGTGTTGTTGTAAGTCTTGATAGAAGCTGCTAATTTCGCGTCGTCGTAAATATCCCATTTGCCACCCGATGGAATATGTATCGGATGTAAGTGCGATCGCAAAAATTGCATTAGTATCGTGTTGTAAGGTTTGAATTAATTCATCGGTGGCAATGGTAAATTCAACTGTCGTTGCCCAACTCTCAAAATCACTCGCTAGCCGCACGAGTTTTCCCAGTACTTCATCGGTTGTCCATAGCACCAGTGGGAAGCGCAAATTTTTGCGAAATTCCTCGCGGACTTGGTTTGTTGCACTCAGTAATTGTGCTAAATCTTGCAGCGATTCCAAACCCAATACCATCATTGCTTCGGGATGCGATTCGATTTGTGCTGCAATTGTTTGATACAGTGCTACATCTGTTTTTTTTAAGTTGATAACTTGGATATTGATATTGGTCAGGTTTTGGAGATTTTTGACCAAACGCGATCGCAATCTAATATAATTACACCGCGCCAAAATTAACCGAAACTCACCCCGCGACGCTTCTAAAGTCCAAACGAGTTCTTCTAAGGCATCTTGATTTAGGGAATCGGGAGTCGGGAGGAGCCACTGCGTTGCGGAGCCAGTTGCGTGCGGGGGTTCCCCCCGTTGAGTAATCTGGCGTGGGGTTCCCCCCGTTGTAGCATGTGGCGTTCGGGAGTCAGGAGTGGGTACGGTGGGGGGAGTGGAGGAAGAATAAATGTGCTTTTTCCCTACTTCCTGTATCTTTTCTACTTTTCCCATCTCCCCTAAGTCTTCTAATTCTGTCAACTCATCATTATTCATTATTATTTTTCCTATACCTTCTCTAATTC
>CAXTCQ010000097.1:0-27072 GCA_964242965.1 uncultured Calothrix sp.
TATTAATAGCATTCTGTATATTGCGTAATCCGGAAAAATTACGTAATATTACATATAAGCTGCACTAGTGCAATTAAGCTTTTTTACAGGCTTTGCTAAAAGAGGGTGTCGATGACCAGTAGGGTAACTCCAGAACAAATTCAGCAAAAAATCCAACAATGGGAGACGAGCCTTGCTGAGTTAACCAAGCGTAATCATTTGCTATATTTTCATAAGGACAAAGCCCCTACTACTGAAATTCCGATCTCGGCTACAGAGGTATTTGCGAAATTGGTGAATGAATCCGAAGCAATACCCGATACTGAATTGGGAATTGATGACGAAATAGAAGCTGAAATAACAACCAAAGAGAATTTAAATAAACTTCGCAAAAGCGCTAACTTAATTTTCAAGGAAAAAGGTGTCAACAGCCTTTGTGTTGCGATAGGTACTCTAACATGGTATTCCACCAAAGATAAATTGAAAGAGCCAATTACCTCTCCTATTCTTCTTATACCTATTGAAATAGAAAAACCACCTAGAAAAAACGAGTATAAGCTTATTTCGACCGATGAAAAAATATTTTTTAATCCATCTTTAGTGTTGAAGTTAAACCAAGACTACGGGATGACAATAAATGACACAATAGAATATGAAAATGAAGTTTTGAATTACGAAGAACTATTAGATGTATTTCGTAATAACGAAGATATCAATAAATATGTCAAGAAGGATAAATGGCAGGTTCACGAAACTGCCCATATCGGTTTATTCCAGAGAGTCAAAGCTTCCACAATTCAAGATTTTAAGTATCTTAAGGAAAACATCAATGCTTTTACTCAAAATCCAATCCTCCTTGGGCTAGCGAAAGATAGGAATGAATATGTATCAAGCGTCCCTGAAGTGATTGAAGCTAAGAATTTGGATCGAAATGCTAATTGCCAATCTGTATTTCAAGTTCTCGACGCAGATTCTAGCCAGCAGCGAGTTATCGAAGCAGCAAAGCAGGAAATGAGCTTTATTGTACAGGGGCCTCCAGGTACAGGGAAAAGTCAAACAATCGTTAATATAATTACTGAATTAATTGGTTTAAAAAAGAGAGTGCTTGTTATTGCAGAAAAGCCTGTTGCCCTAGAGGTGATTTATGACAGGCTTAAACGCTGTAATTTAGAAGATATTTGCCTAAATTTTTCAGATAAAAATATAGGAGAGAAAAAACACTTTGCAAAAAGTATTAATGAAACTAAAGCTTTAATCGACCAAAGAGAAGAAGAACAAGTATCAGATAATTTTTTTGATGAATTACTTGAGTGCCGTCAGATTTTAAATAAACATCCTGATGACTTACATCAAAAGTGGCAACCATTAAATAAATCAGCATTTGAGATATATGGAGAGCTTTTAAAGCTTGAGTGTGAAGGAGTTCCGACTCTCAACTTTACGCTTCGTAATATTAGTCAGTGGTCTTACACAAAGCTCATTTATATAAAAAACTTACTACAAAAATTAAGTCAGTTCTACTGCTTTTTTAAGGGAGAAAAGACCACTATATGGGAAAAAAGTAAACTGACCTCTCTTGGCTCTGAAAAGCGGGAACAGATTTACGAAGGTATCGATAGACTATATCAACAAATCCAATTGGCAGTATTTTCAGGAAACATGCTAGCTAAATTGTTGAATATAGGTACACCTAATACATTAACTGAATTTGAATTTATTATTTCTGCGGCTCATCATATTGTTGATGTCCCAATTGATAAACCGCGCTTTGTACAAAATGCTGAACTAGATAATTTTATTGCCAATGCAGTTCAATTGAATGATACTCCTAAAGTTCCTAAAAATTGGTTGAAAGCTAATAATATAAATTTATTATGGCAATTATTAAATGAATTACAGGAAGATTATAGTAGAGAGCAGGAACTTGCTAAATATCTAAACAATAACTATCACAGCGATTTTTTAAATCAAAATTTACTACCTCTTTTACTAAGATGTAGAAAGTGGGGTCTTTTCCGTTGTTTTAGAAAGAGCTATTTACAAGATATAGAATCAATTTTTAATCATCGAAAGGTTAAAGGAATGATTTCTGATAAAAAGATAAAACAAGATTTAGACAATATAGTTGAGTTACAAAATATTAGAAATAAAATATTTAGCCACAAATATCAACCAAGTACTGTATTTAAAAAGTTTTTTATTAGGAATCAAGCTGATTTATTTGGTATTAAACAAGCATTAATTTGGTTGGAAGAGTTAGAAGCATATCATCTACCAAAAGAAAATCTTGCAAAGTTAATTTATTCGGATAATGGTAGACGTGAGATAATAGAAATTTTAGATAATTTGAATTGGCAGCAAACTAAAGAATCTATTCAAGTTGGTTTTGATGGATTACGGCAATACTTTACGTATCCAGAAGGCATAATTAATACAAATAATAGTTTTCTCCCAAACATACCTTTAGATAAAATTAAATCTTTTCTTGAGACAGCTGTCACAGAGTTAGATGTATTCCGTGAATGGTTAGATTATAAAGATAATTTAAGTCAATTTCAGGGATATGACTTAGATTTGTTTTTAGAAAAGCTTAAAAATAGTAATATTGATTCGGATTATTGGCCTTTGGTTTTTGAAAAGTCTTTCTATTATTACTGGTTGCAATATATTTATGATAATAGCCCCGACTTACGTAACTTTTATTCCAAAATTCATGAGAAGAAAATAGAATTATTTTCTGAATTAGATGAGAAACAATGCGAGTTAGCAAAAAGTAAGCTGCGACATTTACATGTTCAAGAATGGCAAAAATGGTCTGCTGAAATAAGCTCTCAAGACTTAATAACAGAGCTAGAAGATGAAGCTCCAAGGAAAAAAAAGCGTTATGAAATAAGACAATTTATTACGAAGATTCAGGAACTGATGCTAGTACTGAAACCATGCTGGTTAATGAATCCTTTAATGGTTAGCGAATATATAGAAGCTCAAAACAATATTTTTGATGTAGTTATTTTCGATGAAGCATCTCAAATTCGTACAGAAGATGCAATTTCATCAATTATGCGTTCAAAACAGGTGATTGTTGTAGGAGATAAGCAACAAATGCCACCATCTTCTTTCTTTTCTAGTGTTATTTCAGATGAAGATGACGAAGATGATACTGAAGATTCTTACGAAAGCTTGCTTGCTGAGTGCGGCAAATTTATGAGGAGTTTTACTCTCAAGTGGCACTATCGCAGTCAAGACGAGAGTCTTATTGAATTCTCCAACCGGAAATTTTATGAATCTCAACTTATCACTTTTCCAAATCCTATCAAAGATGGGAGTCGAGGAGTAGAGTTTCGTTATATTGAAAATGGTTTATACGAACCTGGTAATAAAAAGCGCTATAACATTAAAGAGGCAGAAGCAGTCGCTCAAATTGCTTTAGAATATGTTGAAAATAGAAGTGAACTTAAGCTTGGTATTATTGCATTTAGCAAACAACAAGCAGGGCAGATAGAAAAGGAGATAGATAAATTAAGTCAAAGTAATCAGAAATTAGCAGAATTTTGCCAAGATAATTCAGAAAACTTTTTTGTTAAAAACCTGGAAAACGTTCAAGGTGACGAGTCTGATGTAATTATTCTTAGTTTTGGATACGGAAGAGATAAAGACGGAAAATTTAACCAGAACTTTGGTCCTCTTAATAATTCTGGGGGAGATAGAAGGTTAAATGTTGCAATCACTCGTGCAAAACATAAAATGATTTTAGTAGCATCAATTACACCTGACTTACTTGAAAGTAACACAGACGGAGTTCGCTGTTTCAAGGAATATTTTGAATATGTCAAAAGTGTAGAACGGTTTAAGAAAGAAATTAATCAAAATCTTGAAGTCGATTGTCATTTTAACTCGCTGATAATAAAGGATGTTTATTATGCTTTGCAAGAACAAGGCTATCAAGTTGAAACTTCCATAGGTTGTTCTGGTTATCCCATCGATTTGGCAGTAGTCAAACCGCAGCAAGCAAAAGAATTTTTATTGGGTATTGACTTTGATGGATTAACTTATAACAAATACCCGACTGCACGAGACCGCGATCGCTTACGAAGAAAAGTTTTAGAAGAGAATCTTAAATGGCACATTCACAGAATTTGGTCAAAAGAGTGGTATCACAATAGAGAAGCTGAAATACAGCGACTTGTTAGGCAGTTGAAGATACTAGAAGTCCAGAAATAATTATACTGTTCCAAGTAGTTGTCGTAGTAATTATAAAAAATAGGGAAGTTATTCATGAAGCTGGAGATGATTCAAGAACTTGTAGTCAAGATTGAAAAAGCACAATTAATCATGAGTGCAGTTGCGACTGGCACAAATATTAAACAACAAGAAAACTCATATCAAGAACTATATAAAGAAATAGATATATCGCTTGAAATAATTAGTGAAGAAGGTTTAGAAATTTCTAATCCGAATAAATTTAATTCTTTGTGGGATTGGGATGAATACTATTCATCTGAGAATTTAAATCCACATTTGAGGGTAAATTATATATATGACCTTTATATTCCGACAATAAACATATTAGAAAATTATAAATATGAAAATATCAGTGATTATCCACTTAAGTGTATTGATGATTTAGAAATATCTTTATTTGAAAATATATTTAAAAAGATTGAACAAATTAAGCAAATAATGATTAGTGTTGCCAGAGGTAAATCAAAAGCAGAAGACCGTGAAGAAGTTTACACTAAGATTTACAAAGATATAGCTTTACAGATAATCAATCTTGACAAAATAGGTTTATCTATCAGCAATCCAAACTATTTTAGGTCTCTTTATCACTGGAAAGCTTACTCTTTGCTCGAAATGCCAACATATAAGTTAAGAGAAGATTATGTAGATGGCATTTATGCTAATATAGTCGATTCTATTAAAAAATCTATACGAAAGCATCGTTTAAAAGGTAGTTCTCAAAAAGAATTTGTTGAAGATTTAAAAGTTGCTTTAAAAAAATCACAATCGATTCAAGCATTAACTCCAATTTCTCTAGACTTAAACAAAGATAACAAAAGCGGTAATATTTCAATTCCCACACTTTTGAATCAAGAAAATGTGACAGAAATACAAACTTCTTTCCAGATAGAATCAATTTATAATCAGAAATCTCCAGAGCCTATAGCTCCTATAGATGTAAATAATAATCAAGGTTTACAGCCTTCCTCTTCTAATAAAATGACAGATGTTGTGATTATTACAGCTTTACAAAAAGAGCAAGATGCATTATTGCGCTATTTAAATTATCATCAAACAATAGAAAACTTTGGTCAAACTTTCTATAGAGCCTTTATTCAAACTAATAGACCAGACACAACTTATCAAGTAGTAATTGTATGCTTACGTCAAATGGGGAACGTTCAAGCTGCGCTTGCAACTCAAAGAGCAATAGCAGAATTTAACCCATCTCATATAATTTTGACTGGCATTGCAGGGGGTGTACCAAAAGAGAATAGTCGGTATTTAGGTGACATAATAGTAGGTGAACAAGTTGTTTATTATGAGTTAGCTAAACTAGTACAAATAGAGTCAGACAAATCTGAAGTTAAGCCAAAATATCAAGTATACCGACCTGCAAAAATTTTATTGGATGCAGCGAAGAATTTACAAAAAAGTCTAGACTGGATTTCTTGCATAAAAGCTCAAAGAGCAGACGGTACAACAGGAATAGTGAATCCTATTGTACATTTTGGCGTGGTTGCATCTGGTGATAAAGTAATTACAGACCCAGTTTTTAGAGATAAATTACTTGGTGATTGGTCGCAGCTTGTTGGTTTTGAAATGGAAGGAGGTGGTGCTGCGATCGCAGCTTATGAAAGTAATTTTTGGCAAGGAATTTTAGCAATTAAAGGTATGTGTGATTGGGGTGATGTATCAAAAAATGATGTTTGGCATGAATATGCAGCTGAATCAGCAGCATGTTTTGTTGTTGAGTTATTAAAATCAGCACCTTTTGAAAGTAAATTAAAACTTAATATTCCAAGCAATCAAGAAGTTATAATTCAGAGTCAGTCAATAATTGAAACTCCAATAAGCGAAGAAAAACTTCCACTCATTCAAACTACTAACAAATTTTATTCTGGGCAAGTTAAGCGAATTATTTGCCAAAGACTTATAAGAGATTGGGAAGATTTGGCAGACTACCTTAACATTCCGTTACATGAACGTGAAGGCTTTGAGGCTGGAAAAAAACCACAGCGTCTGTGGGAGTGGTTAGAGCAAAGGAATAGACTCAATGAATTAGAAGATGCTTTGAGTGCAATAGGACGTGAAGACTTAGTTCAAGAACTTAAGAATTAATTATAGTCATAATTTAAAGCAGTTTAGGAGTGCATTAGTATTATGAGTGAAGAACAAAAACGAATGCTCGACGTTTACCTTCTGGAATACGAGAAGTTAAAAGAAGAACAAGCACAGCGAATAGGCTTCCGTGACAATATGCTCTATGTAACGCTTGGCGTATTTGGAGCTATTTTATCCTTCGCTCTAACAGGAAAAAATAATTATTACGCTCTTTTAGTCGTTCCTTGGGTTTGTTTAATTCTTGGATGGGCTTATCTTGTTAATGATGAGAAAATTACTGCTATTGGTAGATATATACGATTAGCACTTGTAGAAAAAATTAAAAAACAAACTGCTTCCGAGGAAATAGAGTCTTTTTTTGATTGGGAAATTGCACACAGAAGTGATAAAAGAAGAACTAGAAGAAAAATTGAGCAGCTAATAATTGATGAAATTACGTTTGTGGTTTCAGGAATATGTGCTTTAATTGCATTTTGCTTGTTAGTACCTCAATCTCATTGGACTATCCTGCTTCTGTGCTTGGTTGAATTCGTACTCCTGATAGTTCTAGGTATTGAAATTGTCATTTATGCTGATTTAGCAAAAGGTAGATAGCTGCTTAACAGCTTTCCAATAAAAACGCGATTCCTAGCTCCTCCGGAGCCTTTTTTGAACGGAAAGCACGCTAATGCGCTCATGCGCTCCCCCTCCCCCTACCTTTGGGTCATAACAATCGCATCCGAAGTCGATTCCCTCAAACTTGAAATCAAAGATGCACTCGACTCAATCGAAGATGCTATTCGCTAATCAATTTTAGCTTGTATAATCTACCAATTTATATAGCCCCAGGTTGGAAACCTGCGGGCTAATTCTATGCAAATAATACGCTTTTATTTGTTGTGCCGCACAGCGTACCCACAGCAAGCGATGCCTGAACTGTTTCCACGCTCATGTGATATTGCTCAACTGGGTATTAAACATCTTTTGTGCAAGAACTATGTGTTACCCGAAATCCTTATAGAGACGCGATATATCGCGTCTCTACATTGTTTGTCGCAAAGGTCTATTACAAATTACTCTAAAGTAATTCTCCACATGCCTTCCAGTGGGTTTGATTGTTGTAGACCGTTACCTACCAAATCGTTGTCGTACACCAACCCAACACTGAATATTCCATTTATAGAGAGTTGCCCTAGTTTTCCAAAACCTTCAATACTTTTTGAATCAGTTATGACCTGCTGATTTAACTTTATAGTTGTTTGGTTTCCATCACCAAAATAAATAGTCGCTTGTCTTTTATCAAAGCTGACTTGAACGTTATAAACTCCACCAGTTGCATAATAGTAAGCTTTGGCAGCTAGCTTTTTACCATCGATATTTTGTCCTTGATATTCAACTGCTACGGCAGGGGTAGACAGTAGGAATAAGGCGCTCAGGACTAAAGCGTCTACTTTCATATGTTTGTTAAAAACTGCGTTTTATATTTCTAACTTTAACGCACTGCTTAAGGAATGTGGTTTAAGGAATCGATAAGTTAATAGCGATCGCTTTCCCAACCCCGGTAAAAAGCGATACTCTTTCCGAGTCGTTAGTGCGATCGCGATCGAAGTCGATGCGGTCGTCGTAAATTAGTTATTAAGCAGCACGCTTGGTACTTGTTTTGCATTATTTCCTGTTAAACGCGCTATTTCAACTTCATGATAATGCTCGCTTGCCCATCGACAAAGTGATTTGAGCGGTTCCACTAAGCTTTGACCCAAAGGAGTTAGCGATTCAACCATCAGGGGCACTACAGGATAAACCAGGCGATTAATCAAGCCAGAGTTTTCTAACTCCCGCAGAGTTTGAGTTAGCATCTTCTGAGATATTCCATCGATTTTTCGATGCAGCTCGCTATAACGTTTCGTCTCCTGCGCTAGCGCCATAATAACTAGAGCAGTCCATTTATTAGCTACTAAGTCAAGCGTTTTTCGGACTCCAGAGGTTTGGTCAAACGCACAAGATTGTTGCAATTGTTCGGTCATTAGAACGCACCTAAAGCGGTATTTTGGGCAAACGAGAGGTCTTTCCCCCTCCAAACCAACATTAATTATTCGCCCATTTCTCCGGCTTGTGCTTATCGTATTATTTCATTACCTGAAACAACTCTATTACAATCTGGATAAGGACATTGAGTAAGTTAATCATTTAAATCTAATCAAAAACAATAAAATTCCTATTTATTCTGTGAATAAGCTTGGTTCTACATGAAAAAAGGAGCCGAGTTTTTGAGCATGTTCTGGAGTGATATTTTGTCTACCTTCTAAAATATCATCAACCGAAGTTTCAGACCCTAAAAATGCCTGTAAATCGTCTTGATTTTTGTTAGATTGCTCGAAAAGGAATGATAATAAAGATTGAGGATTACTCGAAGTAGCGTGGAAATAATAATTTTCTTGTTCAAATTTTTAAATTAACGTAATTAGTAATTGATAAAGTTCATTTTCTTCGGGAGTCCGTTCGCGGTACATTAAATTTTCCACAACAGCTAAAGCTTCTTCGTTCTCAGCTTCAGTCTTAATAAGTTTAGGAAGATAAGTTGTTAATAACTTCTTATATTTTTCCACATTAAAAATGAGGGTCATTTTTCTAATAATCCTTATTGTATTCTGCATGTGTGAGAATATATTTAATAAAAATCACCCGACGCTATCTTCTAATGAGTTGCAACTTATAAAAACAATTATAAATTTATTTTTGTGTTTGCTTTGGCAATGAGAAGATTGATAGGCATCGTACTTCACCAAATGTTGTCCATTTCCAACCATCTGGAATTTCTATTTTATTGAAACTCAACTCTCATCCTCCCAATCTTCAATAAGCAACCCATTAACTCGACTAAATTCACCCGTGTTGTGCGTAACCAATATTAGATTATTTGCTATCGCAATTGCTGCAATCTGAAAATCATTCGGACCTATCGGTGTGCCTAATCCTGTTAAATCAGCGCGGATTCTCCCATAAATCAGTGCAGCCGCGTCATCAAATGGTAGAGATACAAATAAATTGAGAAATTGTTGCTGCCTTCTAAGCGTTCTTTCTAGGTCATTACTCCGCATGGCACCGTAAAATAGTTCTGCTTTGATTACAGAACATACAGCAATATCTTCTCTTCTCGTTGACCGTATGCGTGTTCGTACTGCTGGTGCCCGACCGTTGAGGTAACGAGCGCATACGTTAGTGTCTAACAAATACCTCACAATATTTTTTCCCGTTCCTCAAATTCGCCTTCCGAATCAATTACAATTGGGTCATCCGCACAGCTACCGTAGGTTTGCTCAAAAAAACCAGGTGGGTATCCTAATTCTTCGGGTGTGTTTTGTTGTGTTGGTGATTCTAATGGTTGATAGATTACCATTATTTCTACTTCTATATTTGTTATTTCTACTGGAATATCTAAATGTAAAATCCCGTCGATGCCGACTTTTTTGTTTAGTTTGATGCTTTTCATGCTCGGATTGCGGTTATTTATAGTTTATACGTTGAGCGTTCTTGAAATAGGATTTATGTTTGTTTAGTGCGTCAATAAGGAAGATGTCACAAAATATCACAAATAGTATGTTATATCCTTCCATAATAACCTGTGTCGTTGAGCCGCAACATTGCTCCCGCTTTGGCTTGTTACACCAGTGGTTGCATAAACGATTATTGGTGGATATGCAATCGGGTACATTGACATTAGGATAACCGTTGGGAATACGATAACTTCACGCTAGTGTACTCAAGCAATATTTACTTGAACTGGATAGGCGACTTTATTTGTATCCACTTACGAGCGTTAAAGCGTGCAACAATAACTCGTAAATTAACGTCAACATGAGTATACATAAAATTTAGATAATCTTCTAACCATGTTGAACCTATCAAAAAACCATAAGTATTGGTTGCAGAACTCACAATTACTAGGAATTAGCCTTTTTGCATTTATGCTTCTAGGTACAATTTTCTCGCCACCAGTAAGTGCTTGCAGACCTGCACCTGGAAGTAGTCCTGCAACTTTAGCAACAAGAGTGGATCAAACTCCCTATGTTTTTGATGGCACTGTCATTCGGGTGAATGAAGATAGGTTAACAATTAGGGTGAAGCGCTATTTTAAAGGCAAAGGTCCAAGAATAGTTACCTTAAGAGGATTTAACAGAACTTCTTGCGATAACTTCATTACTACTACTGGTACTCGCTATTTATTTTTTGCAAATAATGCTCCTAAAGATGGTTGGACTGCGGTTTATGATGGTGCTTTTGGTTCAGTACGTGAGTGGTCGAATCAAACTGAAACTGAGTTAAAAGACCTGGGTTTATTACCTAAAAAGAAATAGTTGGTTGAATGAAGGAATTCGTAAGAAGAAAGGGCACGCGACGATTAACCCATGTACGTCTCAAACCACTCAAGCACCAGCTTTGGCTCTCTCTGAAAATAGGTGTAGCCATCCCAACGTCGAGTTGTTCCCCGAATCCAGAAGAGATCCTTGTCTTTGGCGGGTATGTTGTCGAATATAGTTTGCACATCATTGGGTCTGGTCATCATATCATCATGCACTTGGTAAATAAGGGTCGGTATCGTAATGTCCTTAGCTGCTTGGACAGGTGCTAATTCCTGCAAATTGAAACTGGTGATCAGCTTAATGTGTCGATCAAGCTCCTCGATACGGTCGGCCGGAACTCCGATGAGATCTAGATGTCGTTCCAAAAAGAACCTGGGGGAGAGTGGCTGCACTCCGACCAGGCATCGGACATCTTTGAAATGTTCCTGGTGACGCGAAATGGCGAACATCGTTGCGTTGCATCCAAGACACCGACTGAAAAGTCCGACGGTCATGCCGCTCAACTCCCTTCGCGTCCTGGCATAAGTGAGGGAGCCGATCACGTCGCGAGACTCGAATCTACCACTGCTTCCGATACCGCCATTGCCCGCGCCGCTGTGGCCGAAATTGCGTAGGTCGTAAGTTAGGACGTTATAATCGGCATCATGCAGGATTTTATAATCTGGAATAAAGTTGACTTCAAAGTCATTGCCGGAAATCGAGCCCATTGATTTCCAGGGCTCCAAGTGTGACGGCAAGCCATAGCGGCTAAACCCTTTGGGGTGATTTACAATTATGAGTCTGTCCGATCCCTTTTTTGGAATAAACCAAGCTTCGAGCGGCACACCGTCCTGAGACGGAAACGTGACATCCTCGAATTCTAAATTCTCGTCTGCGGGTGTTGATAGAATTGGCGAGCGCAACTGGTTTTTGAAACCATCTGCAATACCCGTCAGCACTTGCGCGATCTGCTCTTCGCTCATCGCGTTTCGTTCGGTGTTGGACTGTGTCAAGAGTTGTCTCCGATGCAAGATGATTATGGCAGACGAGACCTTCCAAGCGGTTGGCCTTATTATGGCGTTCCGCACGGACAAGCGTGTGCCAGAAACTACTAAAGTCTTGCCCAATAAATTTTACTATTACTAATCTAACAGAACACTTGTCAGATATTAGCCATGACAAGATTAATAATTACAGGACTTACGCAACTGGCATTGAGAGCTGTGTGCCAGTTGCGTAAGTCCTGATTATTTCAAAATTACCGCAAACACCTAATCGCTTCCAACAATCCCCTTGCCTTATTCAAAGTCTCCTCATACTCTTTCTCTGGTTCCGAATCTGCAACCAACCCCGCACCAGCTTGGACGCTAACTTTACCATCGCGCATTACCATTGTCCGAATTGCGATCGCACTATTCAATTGTCCCTCAAAGTCATAATATCCATACACCCCCGAATAAACTCCCCGCCGACTTGGTTCGAGTTCGTGTATAATTTGCATCGCTCTAATTTTTGGCGCACCGCTAACAGTTCCCGCTGGGAAACATGCTTTCATCAAGTCCCACGCAGTTTTTCCTGGTGCTAATTGACCGACAACGTTACTAACGATATGCATAACGTGCGAGTAACGCTCGATAGTCATTAATTCATCAACTTTGACACTACCGCTTTCGCACACTCTGCCCAAATCATTACGCCCTAAGTCTACCAACATCACATGTTCGGCGATTTCTTTGGGGTCTTGCAACAAATCTTCAGCTAATGCATTATCTTCCTTAGCTGTTTTTCCCCGCTTTCGCGTACCAGCAATGGGACGTACTGTTGCAATGGTGTTACCTTCGCTATCAAGGTCTGCTTTGACCATCACTTCCGGACTCGAACCGATAATTTGCCAATCTTTGAAGTTAAAATACGCCATATACGGTGAAGGGTTAATTTGGCGTAGCGAACGGTAAAGTGAAAAAGGGTCACTTGTATATTCGGTGGTGAGACGCTGCGAAATTACTACTTGGAAAATATCGCCTGCTTTAATATACTCTTTTGCCTTTTCGACACTATTACAAAATTCTTCTTTGGTAAAATTACTTTGATATTCTGCGGTTTCGCTTTGCCCAGATATACGTTCTGCGGGAGATTTCCATTCAAAAATGGTCTTTTCGGGTGAAAGTGGTGTGGATAATTTACTTACCGAAATCGAAACGCGATCGCACGCTTTTTCATATGCTTCTTTAAGATTAGCATTCCGCAAATCTGCAAATGCGACTGCCCAAATTTTCCGCTTTACCTGGTCAAATACCAACAGGTGGTCTACCTGCATCCACAATCCATCCGGAATTTTACGCTCATCTTGAGGATGAATTGATACCTTCGGCTCTATCCAACTAATCAATTCGTAGCCCCAAAAACCGAACAATCCACCGATTCCCGGTGGTAACTCTGGTAACTTGACGGGTTGATAGGGTTCCAAACACTGTGCTAATGCTGCAAACGGGTCGCCTTCAAAAACCACTTGCGAACCATCTCGATGTGTCTGCGTTGTTTGCTGCCCCCGCGCTTCTAAAGTCCATACCGGGTCGCAACCTACCCAGCTATATCTGGCGACTTTTTCTCCTCCTTCGATCGACTCTAGCAAAAAGCTGTAAGGTTGTCCGGCACATACTTTATACCAAGCAGAAACGGGTGTATCGAGGTCTGCTACCCATTCTTGATATACCGGGACAAAATTGCCTTGCTTTGCTAGTTCCAAGAATTGAGGAAAATCGGGAAAAATCATATGAAATTGGGGGAGTAGGGAGTAGGGAGTAGGGAATAGGGTTTAGGAAAAGAGAATTGGAATTAAGAATCTCAAAGTAGGAGGCTAACACTCAAGAGTTAAGAATTTAAAAGTTTAATATACTCTTTTCCCTAATCTCTAGCCTTTAATTCCTAATCTTTAAATCCCTACTCCCTACTCCCTACTCCCTATTCCCTAAATGTTAAGCATCGTAGGGGTATGTGCCACTAAACTTAAGTGACGCTTGGCTGGGGTTATCACCAATTTTGCGATCGACGTAACGTACTTTTTCGCGTCCTTGGTTAACCTTTTCAGGAAATACGCCGTCTGCGGGGTGAATCTTTGTAGTTTCACCATTGGGCAGAATTCGGTAAATCTGATAGTTGGTTATTTTGAATTTCCGGAGTTGTCCGCCCAGTACAATAGCATACTCTTTACGAGCTAGATATAGCAGGTTATCACCCTGCCGCATGGTAGCAGCGCCAGCAGTTGGCATTTCAAAAACTTGCTCTTTCGGGCTAGTCCAGGTGATTGCGTACTTCTCTTCTTCTTTTGCCTTTGTTAGCAAGCCGCCGGTGCTGCCACCAAAAAAGGGTACTTGTCCACTAAGTGTTTCTGCCATAAGCTTTTCACTCAACGCTATTACGTTTTTACGGCATCCTAACACTGCAAGAAGACCAATATTGCGATCGCGTCATAGTCTGTAACATGAAATCCGGGAGTAGGCAGTAGGAGGAGTGGAGGAAGTAGAGGGAGGCAGCAATATTAATTCATAACTCCTAACTCCTAACTCCTAACTCCTAACTCCTAACTCCCCTTCTACCCTGCAATTGGTACGGTAAAGTGAAACTGGCTGCCTTTATTTTTTCCGGTTGAGGAAGCCCAAATTTCACCATCCCAGCCGTTGACAATTTGACGGCAAATTGCTAACCCTAACCCAGTACCGCCAGTTGTCCGTCGTAATGCACCTTCTTCTTGATAAAAGCGGTCGAAAACTATTTCCAGCCGATTTGGTTCGATACCTCTGCCGTTATCAGCTACTATCACTTCGACCATTTGATTTTTGTTGCGAGCTTTAACAATAATTTTTCCTTCGGGTGGCGTGAATTTCGAGGCGTTATCGAGTAATTTTGCTAATACTTCTACCAACCAGTCACCATCTGCCCGTATCAAAGGTAAATTTTTGGGAATTTGGGTGACGATTTCGGGTAAATCATCAATGTTGACGCGGGTACGGATGCGACTCAGGGACAAATCGATGCATTCCTGCAATGTCAATGTTTCGGGATGCCACTCGACTCTACCGCTTTCGAGGTTAGAAAGTGTTAAGAAATCTTGCACTAACTTTCGCATTCGCTCGGAATCTGATAAAGCCGTTTCCAGCATGATTTGCCGCACTTCTAAAGGCATATCGGGTTCGCTGGCTAGGCTTTCCAAACAAACTTGAATTGTTGATAGGGGGGTGCGAAGTTCGTGTCCGGTGATGGCGATGAGGTTGCTACGGGTGCGGTCGAGTGCTTCGAGTTGCTGGTTGAGGACTTCAAGGTTAGCGAAAGATTCGGCTTGGATCAGTGCGGCACCGATTTGAGTTGCGATCGCTTTGACTAAATCAATTTCAAATGCTTGCCACACATGCGGCGAATTTCCACAATAATGCAACTCAATCATCCCTAACAATCGCCCTTGATATAAAACTGGTTCCAGCAACCACGACCGAATCCCCAGTTTTTCTACGTGCTTCCACAGTACAGGGGAAGTTGTGACTCGACTATCGTTCATTGTATCGGCTACACATACTCCTTCAAGAAGCTGCACTACTTCTTGAAATAAGGGATTTTCTAACTGCCACTTTTCCCCTAATACTGATGCCGCACCATTCCCTAACGATTCATGCTCGATAATAGTTTGGGTATCGGTAGCTAAAGCGCGATAAATCAGGCAGCGACACGACCCTAGATGCTGTCCCAACTCCTGTACCGCGACTTGTAGCACGGATTGGGGATTTAAGGAGCGCCGAATTGCGGTTGTAATCGAGTTGACTAAACGTTCTTTTCGTGCTTGGGCGGTAATCGAACGATAAGCTTTGTGCAGCTTGTACTGACTGGCTTGTAAGTAAGTTACCAACCGCTGTACAAATGGGTCTGTATCGATGTCGCAGGCATATTCAGCCTCATGGAGCGTATTGTCGATTCCATCACTGTACTTTCCGATTGCGTAACGCGATCGCGCTTGGTTAATTTTGGATGCTAACTCCGGTCGATAAACTAAAATCCTCTCTAGCAGCAAATCTGCCGCTTGCAAGCTGACACCTCGTTCCGAAGTCCAAACTCCCTCGAACCTTCGAGAAGGGTCCATATCCAAGCTAGGAGTTAATTCTCGTAACTGTTCCTTTTTCGCTATCGACAGCGGAAATTCACGACAAATCAAGCAAGTGGCGTAATTTTGGGCAATCACGACCAAATGCCACTCTTGACTCAAAGCATCGTCTGGCTCAAAGGCCACCTTCTCATACAAATCCGAACCGCTAGCAAAATCCGTTTCCGGTGCTGCCAATACGTATATTTGGTTACTTCGTTGCGACAATCGTAGATAGCGATGTGATTCCTGACGATAAAATCGTTCGCGTTGGAAACTGGCAATTACCAGCGGTTCCTCAAGCGTGACTGCCAAAACTTGGTCTTCCATCGCATGGGAAAGTGCCGTCAGCGAAGCTTTGAAATATAACTGAGGTCGTAAGTGAGGTAAGTTATGTACCAAATCACTCAGCACGGAAGTCGAAATGCTCATGAATATAGTAGCGAGCCAAATCTGAACAAAAACCACGTCTAATAGTGCATTGTACAAATTACAATGGGCTTTTGACCGAATTAGATAGTTGCAATATGTAAAGATTGCCAAAGTAACTAAAGTTTAAGTATAACTATTTTGATGACGGTCAAAATTGACCCCTTGTCAAGCTAAAAACTTGATTCCCAGCTTCTAAGAAAGCAGATAGCTCAATCTTGAGTGTCAGAAGGGAAGTTGGCTATCTCAAGAGCGCGTTTGTTATTTCAATATCATTATTAAAGTAGTATTAATAACATTATGACATTTAAACATATTGTAACAAAGATAAAAGTTTAGTTGAGTGTAATTTTCATCTATCGAAACCACACTAAACTATAAAATTGTGCTAGGGCACACCAATGCTTTGCTCTGACTGCTGTCTATTATTTAAAAATCACTATCATAATTCGATTAACATATTATTTTCAGTGGGAATCAAGACAAATTTTTCTGATATTTACTGATTTTATTTGGAAGTACAATAGTATATAAGCACACTTGAATTAGAATTAGAAAATACTTGAATACGGATATTGAAGAGTTAGTATTTTCCTTGAAATTGGTTATGTTGCTAAAGTTAGCAGATTCATGTAATATAGCTTTGTTAATAAGTAAATAATTAAACAACCATGTAAAAAACTCAAGTTTCAATCAATTGTAACGAGCAGATAATTGCAGTTGCAGACTCGTCTAAACTGATTGAATCCTTGGCAAACCAAGACCTTGATAGGGGAAATGAGTTTAAATACAAAATATCAAAAAGCAGGAAACCATTCCCCTATGTCTAAGTTCAAAGCAAGTTAAATTGACTAGGCTTATACCATTAAGTCTATAAAATTTGAACTAAAGGCATGGCATATTTGCCCAGTTTTTAAAAAGCTATCGATTGTCACTAATATTAGTTTCTCGTAGTTTTTTTGATGACAATTTCTGGGATAATATGCTCCCCGTTTACCTGCTTAGGTGAAACATGAAGATTGCCCAAATTTCTCCATTATGGGAGCGCGTTCCTCCCTTTCGATATGGCGGTATCGAGCTGATTGTCAAGCTGCTTACAGACGAATTAGTTCGACGCGGTCACGAAGTTACTTTGTTTGCCTCTGGTGATTCAATTACCGCAGCAAAACTTAAATCGGTTCACCAGAAAGCATTGCGACTCGACCCAAACATCAAAGAACCGGGAATTTACGAGCATATGCTGCTTGCTGATGTTTACCATCAAGCACACAATTTCGATGTTATCCATTCGCACTTTGGCTACTGTGCACTTTCCTACAGCACTTTTTCCAAAACCCCTACCGTCCACACATTACACGGTAGCTTCACCCCAGAAAACGAGAAAATTTTCCGTCGCTTTGCGTGGCAACCATTTATTAGCATCAGCGAGTCGCAGCGCGAACCGCGTCTGGGCATGAACTATATCCACACCGTCTATAATGGCATCGATACAGGAGTTTATAGCTTCCAGTCGGAACCCGTACAACCTGCTTATCTAGCCTTTGTCGGACGCATCTCCCCAGAGAAAGGTCCCGTTGAAGCGATAAAAATTGCCCGCGCTACAGGCTTACCATTGAAAATGGCAGGTAAAATTGACGTAGTAGATAAAACATTTTACCGCGAGCAAGTCGAGCCGCTCATCGATGGCGAGCAAATTCAATACCTTGGCGAAGTTACCCACGAAGAGAAAGTTCAACTTTTAAGTGGAGCGACTCTAACTTTATTCCCAATTACTTGGCGCGAACCATTTGGTTTAGTAATGATTGAATCAATGGCAACTGGTACGCCAGTACTTGCTATGAGTTTGGGTGCAGTTCCAGAGGTAATCGCCCACGGAAAAACCGGGTTTATTTGCCATACAATCGAAAAAATGATTGAAATGGTTCCCCAGGCAATGAAACTCGACCGTCATACTTGTCGAGAGTATGTAGTTAGCCGCTTTAGCGTTGAAACTATGACCGACGAGTATGAAAGAGCGTATGAAATGGTTTTACGCAAAAAATTGACATAGAACCGAGTCGGGTGCGTTAGGCAGCGCCGTAACGCACCAATAATTTTAGAGAAAAATATATCATATAAGATATCAAAATAGATTTTAGAAAATTGACCTAAATAGTTAATCAAAAGTTTGCTGCAATTTTGACTATTTGTGTTCTAATTAAACAAATGTAATAACGTAGGTTAATATATAATCTAGTTAAATAAAAAAATAGTCATTCATAGTTAAATCTTATTTAAAATTCTGAGATTTTGCCTGTCATGTTGCAAAATGGCGTAAATAGGGCAGAATACGGAGTGCAATTGAAGACTAGTATCCGTTCTAAGTTAGAACCTGAGCTAGTTGTAAATCGAATGACTAAAAAGTGTATCGCTTAGTATTTAGGGTTAAAATTTATAGAATTTGGAAATAATTTTACAATCGTAAAAATTTCCAAATGTAAATTTATACCTATAATTTTGGCGATCGCATATGCCGATTATTTTTGCTTAAATGGCTCAAATAAGTTTTATCTTGCGTCTTTTTTTCCTGTTGCAGCCAATTTAGCCCAGAAAGTTGACGCTAACCTCACTGACAAAAATCTAGACCTACTACAGGGAATTTGCCTAATGACACCGGATACATTAATGACACCGGAAAAAATTGTGCTGGATGGAAAAACCTTTGTTCCTGCCGAACAAATACCTATCCCAGAATGGCCTTGCGTAATTAGTGAAAGACCGCAGCCGACACTAACTGTTAAAGATGATGATTTATTTTTAGTTACAGATACATTAGGTAATATTTCGCGGTGTGGGCTGGGTGAAGGCAACCCCAGTATGGGATTATTTTGCTCGGATACGCGCTTTCTGAGCCGTTTAGAATTTCAGATTGACGGACATTCACCTGTATTACTTAGTAGTACGGCTGATAAGGGCTTTTCACTATCAGTTTTATGTACAAATCCGAAAATCGGCGAGCGTTTGCGACCCGATACTCTAGGTATTCGCCGCGAACTAGTGTTAAATGGGGCATTATTTGAAGAGATAGAAGTATCAAATTATAGTACAACTACAGTTAGTTTTGAAATCAGCCTCAGCTTGGATGCCGATTTTGCGGATTTATTTGAAGTTCGCGGTCACGATAGAGGTCACCGAGGAAGGTTATTGCGCTTAGTTGAACCGACATTTGATGAAGATTTGCTTACCTTTAGCGACGGTGTAAATCAAAATCAGACCGAACAATCTCTAACCCTAGCTTATGAGGGTCTGGATGGGATGGTGATGGAATCGCGTATCAAGTTCCAACATCATCAACCAGATTATTTTAAGGGGTATACAGCAATTTGGCGGTTAGAACTTTCTCCTCACGAAAAACGCAAGTTAGGTTACCGGATTAATCCGATTGCAAATAATAAATCAAGTTCGACCGTTAGCGCTCCAGTCACTTTAGGACAAGCGAAAGCTGCGGAGGTGATGGAAGAACAACATTGGGTACAACAAATTACGCGAATTCGTGCCGATAAAAGTATCTTTAATCGGATAATTGAACGTGCCGAACAAGATATGTATTTGTTGCGTCAATCGTTTGGCAAGCATAAAACTGTGTCAGCGGGTGTACCTTGGTTTTCGGCGCTTTTTGGTCGAGATTCCTTGATTACAGCTTCCCAAACTTTGATGTTGAATCCAGAAATTGCTAAGGAGACTCTGACTTTACTAGCAATTTATCAAGGTAAGCATGACGACGAGTGGCGCGAAGAACAACCAGGCAAGATTTTACACGAATTGCGGTTGGGAGAATTGGCACGTTGTAATGAAGTTCCCCATACTCCTTATTACGGTACTGTTGATGCAACCCCTTTGTGGTTGATGTTGTATTCGGAATATTATGCTTGGACGCACGATCGGGAAACTTTAGAGAATTTGTGGAATCACGCGCTAGCTGCGATGGATTGGATTGACCGGAATATGAAAGAGACTGGTTATCTCTGTTATTCCCGCACGTCCAAGCGCGGTTTGGCAAATCAAGGTTGGAAAGATAGTGGTGATTGTATTGTTAATCGTAAAGGCGAATTAGCCAACGGCGCGATCGCACTGTGCGAGGTTCAAGCTTATGTCTATGCTGCTAAAATGCGCTCTTCGGAAATTGCGCGGATGAAAAAGCGTCTCGATTTAGCCGACCGCTGGTTAGAGGAAGCGAGAAATTTGAAGTTACGCTTCAACCGCGATTTTTGGATGGAAGACCAAGATTTCTGCGCTTTGGCTTTGGATGGTGACGGCAACCACGTTGATAGTATCACTTCTAACCCCGGACATTGCTTGCATCTCGGTATATTTACGCCAGAAAAAGCCTATAGTGTTGCGGAGAGACTTCGCGCACCCGATATGTACAATGGTTGGGGTATTAGAACTCTCAGCAGCTTGTCACCTGCATATAATCCGATGGGATACCACCTTGGTTCAGTATGGCCCCACGATAATAGTTTAATTGCATTGGGTATGCGATCGCTCGGTTTAATCGACCAAGCACTCGAAGTTTTCCAAGGTTTGTTCGACATGACCAGCGTCCAACCTTACCAACGTCCACCCGAATTATTGTGCGGTTACGAACGTAACGACGATAATGCACCAGTTCAGTATCCTGTTGCTTGTACTCCCCAAGCTTGGTCAACTGGTAGCGTGTTTCAATTATTACAGATGATGGTTAATCTTGTACCGGATGCACCCAATAATTGTTTGCGAATCATCGACCCAGCATTGCCTGAATCAATTGACCGTCTCACATTTCATAACTTGCGCGTCGGACCAACTATCCTCGATTTAGAATTTGAGCGTTCCGGTAATACTACAGCTTGCCGTGTAGCTAAAAAAAGAGGTAATTTGCGTGTAGTAATTGAAGCGTAAGAAGAATAGGGAGTAGGGAGTGGGGAATAGGGAGTAGGGCAGGTAGGGAGGTAGAAAGATAAAACTTGCAATTTTCTCCCTATTTCCCCATCTTCCCTACTCCCTACTCACTACTCCCTACTCCCTACTTCTTACTTTTCTTCTTGAACATCGCTTTTTTGTCCTGGAGATGCTTCAAATAATGCATCGAGTTGTTGACGAGCATCTTCAACGTTGATAGAACGCATTACCAACAATGGCTCTTTAATTATGTTCCCAGCATTATCCAACAATTCGGGATGCGGCACAAACTGCTTTCTCGAACTATATCCATAATTACCACCTTTTTTAGACGGATATGTTCGGTCTTGGTCGAAACTGAACATAATCAAATTCCGAATTAAATTTGCTACAGCTATAGAAGCAAGGATTGTAAAAGCAAGAATGTAAAGTAGGTGTAACATTTGGTTTTCTCCAGGAATAGCGTGTTTTTAAATTCTTAAGCAATACCGACAACAATCAAGGCAAAGCATCAATAACGATGCAATTTGTCCATATTTATAAATAGTTAGCTGAAATTCAGTTACAAACTCGATCGAACGATTTATCTAGACTTAAAATTAAAGATATAAAGCTACTTATCGTCTCTATCTGTAACTTAGTATACATCGATTTGGTTAGTCAAAACTAGCTATAACATGGATTTCTCACGATTAATTTGCGATTCTATATATACCGAGCGAGCAACCAAATCATCCCCTAACACTTAACTTTTTCCAGCGTCACGCTCTCGATGAAAGCGTATAGCTACATTCCAACATTCAGTTACTAATTGATGCCAAGGCATTAATGCCTCCATATCTATTCCGACTTGCCCATCGCTAGCCGAAAACATCATCTTTGCTGCATTCACTTTTTCTTGCGCTTGCTTTACTCGTGAGAGTAAGTCCGATTGACCGTCAGCTGTCATAAATCCGATTTGTTCGGTTTCCAGCAGGTTACGCGATCGCGTAAACCAGTACTGAAAATCCTCTAACAAGGGCTGTAAAACTGCTTTAAGTAACTCAGTTTCTGGTAGATTAGAGTCCCGCATAAATGAGAAGCATACTTCTAAGTTTGTTATCAATATTAACTTTGTTGACGATTCTTAATAATTAAGAATTTGATGAAACGTTTTTAAAGGAGGTTTTCGTAACAACGGCTACATAATCTATTATATAATTTTATCAATCCTTTGCACAGACCGCAAGGAATAAGTCTTTGTAAATGTTCCCGTCAAAATTTAAATTGTTCGTTAAGACGGATCTAGGTGTCACTTCAATCAAGGCTAGATAATTATGACATTTAATACTTGCACTTAGTTTGCAGCCCCTTTTGAAGTAGCGTTCGACATGAACCGCAGCATCCTCGCCACGTTTGGGGCGATAGTTGCAGTCGTGCAATCAATGTAACACCAAGTTGAGCGATTGAAGTTACAGTTGTCGTTATACAACAGTTAGGATGCAAGTTCATTTGAAAAAAATCTAATTATGAGAATCTCCACACAAATCTTAGAAAAATTCTGAAAATTTTCACTTTCAAAATTTGATTTACTAATTCAATTTTCAGCTATCGGGGCTGTATAGTCAATGCGTCATCGGAAATACATATAAATAGATTCCAACCAAAAACAACTTTACACAATCTTCTTAATAGTTTATTTATAATTGCTCGAACAATACTCGCCTAAAAGTGGTATTTAAATTTGTCATTTCGAGCAAATCTAAATAAATCGTCTCTCAAATGGCTGAACTCGTTGGGACGAGCAGCATGTCCAAAGGCTCAAAATTGTAGCTATGCTATATTATAGGTATTTTTTAGAAGCTTGCTCCATCGAATATCATTACCAAAAACAGCACTCATGGCTTTTATCATAACGGTACGCAGGAGTGGTGGAGTTTCAAGCTTAAAAACAAAATATCTATTAAAAGAAAGCAATAGCTTTGTCAAAGGTTAAACAGCCGATGTCGCCAAACTTATCTTCCCAACAGTCAGAACAACCTCAAAAAATGTACTTACCGCGCACTAGCGAATCGGAAAATCTCCAAAAAATTCGCCACACTACTTCCCATGTGATGGCAATGGCAGTACAAAAGCTGTTTCCTAAAGCGCAAGTCACAATCGGACCTTCGATTGAGAATGGTTTTTACTATGATTTCGATAATCCCGAATCATTCACCGAGAAGGATTTGAAAGCCATCTATAAAGAGATGGTCAAAATCATCAACCGGAAATTACCTGTAATTCGAGAAGAAGTCAGTCGAGAAGAAGCGGAACGTCGAATTAAGGAAATAAACGAACCTTACAAACTCGAAATTTTGGGTGATATCAAATCCGAACCGATTACAATTTACCATTTGGGCGACCAATGGTGGGATTTGTGTGCGGGACCTCACATCGAAAATACCGGAGAATTGAACCCGAAAGCGATTGATTTAGAAACACTTGCGGGTGCATACTGGCGTGGAGATGAAACCAAAGCGCAGCTACAACGTATTTACGGTACAGCGTGGGAATCACCCGAACAGTTAGAAGAGTACAAGCGGCGTAAAGAAGAAGCGCAACGCCGCGACCATCGTAAACTTGGTAAAGAACTGGGACTATTTATATTTTCCGATTTGGTGGGACCCGGTTTACCGCTGTGGACTCCCAAAGGCACTTTATTGCGGAGTTTGTTAGAAGACTTTCTCAAGCAGGAACAATTGAAGCGCGGTTATTTATCAGTTGTGACTCCCCACATTGCCAAAGTCGATTTATTCAAAGTATCCGGACATTGGCAAAAGTATAAAGAAGATATGTTTCCTCTCATGGCAGAAGATGAGGACGCAAAGGAGAATGAAATTGGCTTTGTCATGAAGCCAATGAATTGTCCGTTCCACATTCAAATATATAGCAGCGAGTTGCGGTCATATCGGGAATTACCGATGCGTCTGGCTGAATTTGGCACAGTATATCGCTACGAGCAATCGGGTGAATTGGGCGGATTAACCCGCGTGCGCGGTTTTACCGTCGATGACTCGCATTTATTTGTTACACCCGAACAACTCGACAGCGAATTTCTCAATGTTGTCGATTTGATATTATCGGTATTCAATAAGCTGCAACTAAAGAATTTTAAAGCACGGTTGAGTTTCCGCGACCCAGCCAGCGATAAATATATTGGTTCCGATGAAGCGTGGGAAAAATCCCAAGGTGCAATTCGTCGTGCTGTCGAAAAATTGGAGATGCAGCATTTTGAGGGTATTGGTGAAGCTGCATTTTACGGTCCCAAACTCGATTTTATTTTTGAGGATGCTTTAGGAAGGGAATGGCAATTGGGAACTGTACAGGTAGACTATAACTTACCCGAACGGTTTGATTTGGAATATGTCGCCGAAGATGGTTCGCGTCAACGTCCTATTATGATACACCGTGCGCCGTTTGGTTCGTTGGAGCGATTAATTGGTATCTTGATTGAAGAGTATGCAGGTGATTTTCCGTTATGGTTAGCACCCGTGCAAGCGAGATTGTTACCAGTCAGCGATGAGTTTTTGCCATTTGCCAAGGAAGTGGTAGCAAAAATGCAGGAGTTAGGTATCCGTGCAGAGGTGGATACTAGCGGAGATAGGCTTGGCAAACTCATTCGTAATGCGGAAAAAGGCAAGATTCCCGTAATGGCGGTAGTGGGAGCGAAAGAAGTAGAAAGTGATACTTTGAGCGTCCGTACTCGCGCTTCCGGGGAATTGGGGAGTATTGCGGTGAGTGAGGTGATTGATAAAATGAGGGATGCGATCGCTTCTTTCGATAACTTCTAAAATAACTCGCGCAAAGTCGCAAAGTCGCAGAGAATTACCTTTGCGACTTTGCGTCTTTGCGCGAGACTTTTTATTAAATAGTTTGTCTTGCTTAAAATAAATGCGTATAGGAATATCAAGATGTTGAAAAAAACTTCTTTGAAGGCATTTACATCTGCTTTAAGTTGTACTATGGCTTTTTTATGTGCAGCGACTATAAGTATCAAAGATGCAAGTGCTGCAACATTTGGTTCGATTTCGCAAATTTACGCTTTTGGGGATAGTTACTCTGATAATGGTGCTAGTTTGCGAATAACCACCGCAGCAGTAGAAACGGGTGTACCAGGTGCTTTTATTTTTCCACGATTTAATTCTCTATATGATGCTGATGGTCGGTGGATGAATGGATCGGGGTTAGCAGCAGTTGAGGTACTTGCAAAGAAAGAGAATTTGCAGTTAACCGATTATGCAGTCGGTGGAGGCAAAAGCGATAATGGTAATTTGAGTAGCTGGTTAGATGCTTATCAAAATACAGGTTTATTTGGTCAAATCGAACAATATAAAGCAGAAGTTAGTGGGGTAGCTTCTTCAAATGCGTTGCACTTCATTTTTATATCGACGCCTGACATCTTAGAAAAATTTTTTACCAATCAACCAGGTTCGTTTGAATCCCTTGCATCCAAAGCTGTTGATAATATGGCAGAAGGTGTATCAAAGCTTGCCCGATTGGGTGCTAAACAGTTTTTTGTGATAAATTCGACGGATTTAGCTGTATTACCCCTATTTAAAGATAACCCCGAAGGAGCAGCTATATTTACAGACACTATCAATCAACTTCTTCCAGCTAAACTCGACATTATTAGTAAGCAATTAGACATTGAAGTTGCATTATATGACCACGTAGCAATTAGCGATAAAATTCGCACTAATCCAACTCAATATGGTTTTACCAATGTAAACGATGCTTGCCAACCATTATATACATCCGCTGGATTACAACCCGCTTGTTCGACACCAGATGCATATTATTTTTGGGACGAAATTCATCCTTCGCGTCGCGTCCATGAAATAATTGGTGAAGATATGGCTGTTTACTTGGATACTCAAAAAGCTGCATCCGTACCCGAACCATCAACTGTTGTCGCTGTAGTAATTGGTGCTGGTTTGGTAGGTTTGCGACGACGCAGAGTTAATAATTTATAGCGTTGTCAGTCTGCTTAATTACAAGGTTAATACGTAATTTATCTAGATTTATCGAATATACTATTTTACTTTATTGGTGATACAAATGCGTGGGGTCTAGGGCACCGGCACGCTCCGCGATCGCTTCGCACCCCTCCGGGGAAGCAAGCCACAGAATGACATTTTATACCTACTTGTACTTTTAAAACATCCTCTAAACTTGACTCAAATGTTTCAATATTTTGAGAACATCGTATAATGCATTACCCCGATTGCGAACTTCAAAGATATCTGACAGCGCGTAGCGTGGAGTTTCTGCTTTCACTAATTTAATAAATACAAAAGTACCACCTGTAGTAATCATACCGTAGCTAGGTTTTTCCGAATTGGGATTAGCCAGCATATAAGCAAGTATTTGAGCAAGTCCAGCTTCAACAGAATAAGAAGTTCGCTTCGACTCAATAAGCATTACCCACAATTGGTCTTTTAAAACCAAAGTATCAATTTTACCTTTGATAATTGCACCTTCATCTTCTGTAATAATATCAACAGGTTCTTCGGATTTAATATAAAAGGGATGTAAATAAAAGTCAGCAAGAAATAAAATCGGGTTTAGTACCGACATTCGGACAACATCTTCTAATAAAGGTGGGTAATTTAGAAGATTAATAAAACCAGCTTTAACCTTATCTAAATATTGCTTATCAGAATCTGTAATTTCTGGTAGAGATTTTTGCCATTCTCGAAAAAATAAGTTGTCTTCTACTAACTGAAGACCGAATTTATCGATAAGATAACGTAAATCTATATCTTTGGCTTGAATTGTTTGTATCATAAAAAATCCTAACTTTTTTTAAAAGTTTTTTCTGTGATAAGATTTACGCGAAAATCTTCCCAAACCATCTTAATAGCCTGTCCTCTGTATCTCAGGACTTACGCAACTGGCACAATCAGTCTCGGCGCGGCTTCGCCGCACCAT
>CAXTCQ010000098.1:0-26508 GCA_964242965.1 uncultured Calothrix sp.
CCGAAGGATGAGGATCTGGAGCTAATATATTGTGTATTAATATTAGCTCCAGCGCTCAGTGTTATCGCTCCTCCTGCACCTGTTTTACGGAAGGCTGAGGAGCCTGAATTCAGAGATTGTGTATTAATATTAGCTCCAGCACTCAGTGTTATCGCTCCCCCTGTACCTGCATAACTTAAGTCTAAGACGTTCGTATTACCAGAGTAAGAGAGCAAATCGCCAGTAGTGGCAATGTTGCCATGAATGGCACTGATGGTAATATCCCCTCCATTACCACCTGCGCTAGCATTAACTGTAGCGGTTTTAATATCTCCTTGGGCAGTCAAAGAGATATTTCCTGCACGACGATTGATACCTGAATTATCTTCAACTTGGGATGTGATAGTTCCCCTAGTTGTATCAATGCCTCCTGCGATACTGGTGAGATTAATGTCCCCACCATTACCAGCACCAAATACTTCTGAGTTGATACCACCAGTGGTGATGTTGCCCAAAGCAGTGAATGCGATCGCACCTCCATTTCCCCCATTTCCTTTTAGGGTAGAATCTGAGTACGAGACAGAATATAAATCGTCTATAAAAATACTACCTTTGGCAGCACGCAGGTTAATTGCTCCTCCATTTCCTGCTATGCCAAAATTAGCCTGCGAATATGAGTACAAATTATTAGTGTAAATATTACCGTCAGTTGCAGTCAGGTTAATCGCGCCTCCATCTCCTGCACTATCAACAGCAGATTTTGAGTAAGAGAACAAACTAGTAGTGGTAATGCTGTTAGCGGCTTTGAGACTAATCGCACCTCCATTTCCAGCACTACCAGATGTAGAGTACGAGTAAGAGAGCAAATCGCCAGTGGTAATGTTGCCATTGCCTGCTTCAAGGCTGATGTTGCCTCCATTTGCTGTGCTACCAGAATCACTGTACGAGTAAGAGAACAAATCGCCAGTGGTAATGTTGCCATTGCCTGCTTCAAGGCTGATTTTACCTCCATTTCCTGCATTGCTAAAACCAGAGTCTGAGGAAGAGTCTAAATTGCCAGTGGTAATGCTGCCCTTAGTAGCTTCAAGGCTGATGTTGCCTCCATTTGCTGTGTTGCCAGAATCACTGTACGAGTAAGAGAACAAATTGCCAGTAATAATGTTGCCGTTGGTTGTTTTTAAGCTAATGTCACCTCCATTATTCGCGCCATTAATTGTAACCAAGTCTTGTCCATTGGTTTCAATCGCCCCAGCACTGTTAATAGCGATCGCGCCTCCATTAGTATCAATCCTCTGAGTACTGACATTTCCCAATGCCGCCGACAAGTCAACTATTCCCCCAGCACCATTAAATGGCTCTAAGCGCAGATTTCCATCTATCGTGATTCCCTCTGGCACAGTTCCATTACTAAACGCAGGTACTGAACCAGAATTGATACCCCCATAAGCTAGAGTATTCTGCCCAGAACGCATAATTAACGCCGTACTCTTGCTTAAAGTTGCAGTATCTTGTCCAGCAGGTAAAGTGCTAGTATCGGGTCTAGTAATATTTATATCACCTTGAAAGCGAATATTACCCTTGCTTTCGACTAACAACGATGTTCCTGTATAGTTAGCTGCAACATCCACGTCGCCATTGCTACTAATAATTGAGTCATATTTGCTGACAAAGTTTGCCAGTCCTCCTGATACACTCCTAAGCGAAAAATTCCCACCACTGGCAAAACGAGCATCAAGAGAAATCATTCCATCACTGATTAAGCTGAAATCGCCCCCACTCACAAACGATACCCGTGTTGGATGATTGAGAGCTAAAATGTCAATTCCCTGATTTCCGTCAATTGTGAGATTACCACCTGCAGTAGCTAAAAACGGAGTCGTTACACTGTCTCGCACTCGCACTGTATCAGTTGCTTGCAGTGTTAAATTTCTTCCTGCTAGTAGCTGTCCCTGCAAATCAAGTTTGTCAGCTACTAGTGTCAAGTCTTGCTGGGGTGCTAAATTTCCGGTGTTGGTAATAGTCGCCCCTGACTGACTTGCTCCATATTGCAACCCAGGTGTAATATTTACCGTCAGTAACGGCGGTGCTTGGGGATTAGTAGCACTGAAAGTACTGCCATTAGGAAACTTGAAACTGCTTGCCGTAGTTGCAGAAAATGAGCCGCCAATGTCTAACCGGGCATTTTGTCCAAAAATAATACCGTTGGGATTGAGCAGGAATAAGTTTGCTTTACCGTTAGCACGAATTAAGCCATCAATATTAGAAATTAACTTACCTGTTACTCGTGTCAGGATGTTCTGAATATCCAGTGCATTATTGAAGAAAGCAGTACTGCCATTGGGAACAGAGAATTCCTGAAAGCTGTGGAACAGATTACCCCCTCTTGTGGTTCCACCCGAAATAATCCTGGTATTGCCCTCTAATTTCACGTTGGAATTATTTGGGAGAGTCCCATCTGGCGTCATTTGGGCAACTGAGCTATTTGTATATAAGGCGATCGCACTCCCAATTACAATTCCTAGATGCCACCAGTACAAACGTATAAATGCCCCAGACATTGCACTCTCCTATAAAAAAGGAAATTCAGCTTGGAAGCCTCAATTAAGAGTATAGGTGTCAGCACAATCAACTTATTCACAAAAAAGGATATCAACAAATTTTTAGCTATTGGTATGACTTGCAAAAAACGAATTCTAAATTCAAACCAGGTATTTTTGTCAAGTAGAATGTGGTTGAAATTAGGTAAAAATATATTCAGCTAACCGTCATTGGATAAAATTTACAAACAAAGGCAGAAGGCACGAGGCTTATGGCAGAAGGCTGGAAGTATTAATAAAAACTTTAATTGTGGGTATAAAGCCCACTAAATAAAAAGATTTGTGCGCCCGTTTGCTTGCAACGAGGCACAAGGCGTCCTTGCTATAAAAAATATACCTTTAGACTGATAAAATTAGCGACCTTCGCAACTAACTTCACCTCTAAAGGTAGTGGACTTAACATTTACAAAAAACTAATCTAGATTTGTAACATCCAAAACAGAACTTTTTTAAATAAGGATAGGAATTATGGAAAATCAAGGAGTTAATAAAGCCGCAGATACATCCGAACGTGCCGAACGCGACCAATACGATAGAGGAATTATACCCGCAGAAGTAGCGGCTAGAAAGGAACGCGAAGGCGAATTTTATAAACAAGTACCCACCGAAGAAAGAGAAGCTAGTGCCCCTACTGACGACCAAACCTCCTCAGACAGTATTCGTACTACCGATGGTTACACTGTTGATAACGAAGGTTTGATAAATAATTACGCAGTTGAACCAGAAATGTATTACGAAGTGCCCGGTGATGCACGCGCACAAGCTGAAGCAGATAAGCAAGCACGCATCGCACAACTTCAAGAAATCAATGATGAAGATGAATCCGGAAATTTAACAATGGATGATGATAAGCGCGGTAAAGGTACAGGTGCTGTTTAGCCTTATCGCATTGATTTTGATATTCATGGTTGTACTTAATAACGATGATTGGGTTTATCCTAATCATCGTTTTTGTTATTGTTGCGATAGCTACAGCCAAAATCATTTGCCAATGTTCTGAATCATCCACCAATTACCAATGGTTCTATTTTCGGATAATGCCAGTTTCGCTGATGCCATTCCGCAATTAAAGGACGAACAACAAACTTTGGTATTTCTCCCCCTTTAACATCAACCCGCAAACATGAATAAGGTCGTCGCTTTTGGGAACCTTCACCGCTACGACCGACGAATAAACGCGAATCTGCCACTAAACGTCGCTCGGTTGCGAATGTCTCCATTATTTTTTCACCCTCGGTACGCTGACGACGCAAGCTAAACCCACTACCACCGCAAATAATCCAGTTAATGTGCGAATCAGCATGTCCTGTATCTTGAGTTTGCAAATACTCCAAACAATGCGCGTGACCGGTAAATACCAAATCCACCAAGGGACGACCTTTTCTCAGGGTATTTACTGATTTATCAACAGCATCGAAGACTCGACGCAAGCGGTTGCGAACTGCTAGAGTCTGCCCCTGCTGCCATTTCGTCGCCTCGGTTACATAGGGTGGATGGTGTAAATAAATTACTCGTCCTCTCACATTGTCATTATGCCAAGATTCGATTAACTTTTCCTTGAGCCATTCAAGTTGTTCGGTATCGGTTGTACCTTCTTGTTTTGGTGCAAGTTCCTTTTCGATATCGACGATAATTTCTTCTATCTGCGTAATTTTGCCTTGTAAATCGTCAAGCTGGTCAGCTTCGCTAGGGTTGCTAGGATTGAGTTTAGCAATTTCTTCTAACATTTGCTGTTTTTCTTGCTCTAACCCTTGCCTACGTTGTTCTATTTGCTGACGATATGCATCACCTTCGCGGGTTGTGGGTATTGGTAACGGGTCGTTGAAGGTATTGGAATCGAGTGCGAAAAAGTCAATTTTGCCGTAGTTAAAAGTGTAATAACGATTAGGAAGGCGAGTAAAATTACTGGGTTGATAGCGCAAACAGTAACCACTGTCGGTCTTTGCGTTGTAATGTTGTTCGAGATGATGTTTTAATTGTTCTGGGTCTGTGAAAGCTTTGAGATAATCGATAAATGCTCGTGCGTAACCATCACCCGCTCTCGAACCATGCCAACCAACATCAAGGTCGAGTTTTAATTGTAGCAAACGCCGAATAGGTAAAGTGCCTAAAGATATTATGCTCCAAAATAGCGGTAAGTCGTAATAATCGTGATTACCCAAAACTGGGAGAATTGGGAGTTTGAATGTCATTTCGTCGTAAGCAATGCGTTGATGATGTTCGCTACCAACAAGGAATTCGCGGTAAGGTTCGATAAAGTTTTGATGGTAGTATTCGCTTGAGCCAACAAGGTAGACTACATCCCCAGTGTGGAGCATAAAGCGACATTCATCGTGATGGGGAAGCATGAGTTCGGCTACTTTGCGTTGGGGGTTGTGTCCGTGATGCGACCCCGAACCGCTGTCACCAGCAACAAGAAACGAAAACTCTGTATCCTCACTACCCCCATCATCAAGCATTAATCGAGTCTGGTCAATTCCAAGAGCCGCAATCGTCGGGTCTTGCCAGCGTACCCGTTGATTCATCTTAGAGATTTTCTGCGCGATCGCAACTTCGGTAACTAGTTTCATAATTATTTCAACAGGTAGTAGGGAGTAGGGAGTAGGGAGTAGAGAATTAGAGAATTAGGGAAAGTTTAGAAAAACCATTAATTTACTTTCACACATACTCCCTTCCTCCTTCCCCTCTTCCCCCTACTCCCCACTCCCTACTCCCTTCTCCTTCATTTTTCTTCAATAACTAAATTCGGCAGTCCTTCGAGCTTTTCTACTAGTTCTACTTCCTCGACTGTGGGGACGAAGATTTGCATCCCACCAGGAATACAGCGAATTTCGATCGGTGTCATTTCGGCAAGTTCACCATCGATGACGATTTTTTGGGGTGGATTAGTTGTAATTTTAAATTGTTTCGCCCGCAAATAACCGATATCATTACGTTCGGCTGCATTACCATTGGAAGCAGTCTGAAATAAATGAAAGGCACTTGCGATCGCAGATGCTTTCGTCGTCGATGCGACAATAGTCATATCAAGCAATCCATCATCAACTATTATACCTGCTGGTCCCTGTGCCAATATTGATGTTGGAGGTGCTGCGTTAGCGACTGTCACCGCTACCGCTGTTGTTTTGATAATTTTAGTTTCTGTCTCAATTTCGACATCAAAACTTTCTAAATTCTGTAGTTCTTGCAACCCTGCCAAAACATAAGCCATCATCCCAAACCGATTTTTGGCATCTCGATCGGCACGTTCTACAGTTTCGGCTTCAAATCCTATTCCTGTCAGCAATACCATCGGATACCCATTACAATCTGCCGCATCTACAGTCCGCGTATTGCCTTGCAAAATTACTTCGCACGCACCTGCAATAGTATCGGGAATTTCCAAAGCATTTGCAAAGGCATTTGCAGTTCCTCGTGAAATAATTCCAAATGGGATGTTACTGCCAATTATTGCCGTTGCAGCTGCTGACAAAGTTCCATCTCCTCCAGATGCAATAATGGCATCCACTCCGCGTTTGACAGCAGCAGCAGCGTGTTCATCTGCACCAACTTCTTTAGTTGTCAAGTAAATATCGAGATCGATTTCTGGCTCCAGAATTGATCGAATCTGCGCCAATTCTAATTCTGGATCTCCTTGACCTGCAACAGGGTTAAAGATAAGACAGGCAGAACGTTTCATATCACACTTCGGGCAAACCGATTAATTGTTAACTATAATTTCAATAATCAATATAGTGTGCGATAATTTGCAGCGTTGTAACTTCCCCCTGATGGTAGGTTTTGCTATCTAAATAAGAGGTAAGCGCAAAACAGCCGCTTCGGGTGCAAATGATGCAGGAGTTCGGCAGTTAATAACCTTGCTCCGCAGCTAATTCAAAAAGCTACTCAACAGGTTTAGAAGCATTTAGATAGTTACTTCGCGCTGCTGATTCAAATCACCGAGATAAATGTTGACGCGATCGCTGCGAAATTTTTCGCGATTGGATGAAGCCGAGATGAAAGCAGTTGATATTCATGAAGGCATTGAAAGTACCCTATTAATTTTACAACATCGCTTGAAAGCTCAGGCGAAAAATCCTGGCATCAATATTATTCGATACGCTACTCGCTAATTTATTTACAAAACTTCGTAAACAAATCTTAAAAAGTAACATATAAACTTGACTCAAATCAAGAGATTATAGTTCAGAAAGGACGTTTGCTGCGGTAGTCTAGATCCAGTAAATTTATTTTCCGATTTTACAAACACCTTTATGACATCTGTTGTTTCCACCTCACAGCGTACTATTCGTATCGGGTCGCGCAAAAGCCAACTAGCGCTAGTCCAAACATACTGGGTTCAAGAACAGCTTCAACAAAGCTTCCCAGATATGAAGTTTGAAGTTCATACCATGTCTACCCAAGGTGATAAAATTCTCGATGTGGCATTAGCCAAAATTGGTGACAAAGGACTTTTCACCAAAGAACTTGAAACAGGGATGATTTGCCAGGATATTGACTTTGCCGTTCATTCGCTCAAAGACTTGCCGACACGCTTACCCTCCGGGTTAGCACTGGCAGCAATTACTGAACGGGAAAACCCTGCGGATGCGCTTGTGGTGCATGAAAAATTCAAGGATAAGCAAATTGATACGTTGCCCCCAGGTGCAGTAATTGGTACTTCTTCGCTACGACGATTGGCACAATTGCGGCATCATTTCCCGCACTTGGAATTTAAAGATGTACGCGGTAACTTGAATACCCGGATGGCAAAATTGGATGCAGGGGAGTATGATGCCTTGATTTTAGCTGTTGCTGGTTTAGAGCGTTTGTCCATGGGCTCGCGCGTTCACCAAGTTATCCCTGCACATATTTCTCTCCATGCTGTTGGACAAGGTGCATTAGGGATTGAGTGCCGTAGTGATGATATCGAAGTAATTTCGCTATTGAAGGCAATCGAACATCCACATACACGCGATCGCTGTCTTGCCGAACGTGCATTTTTACGCGATTTAGAAGGTGGCTGTCAAGTACCCATTGGGGTAAATACCGAAATAAATGGCGATAATCTGACTCTAACGGGAATAGTTATCAGCGTTGATGGGCAAAAGCAAGTAAAAGATACCGTCTCTGGTGCTGCTAGCGATGCCGAGAAATTGGGAACCGAACTCGCGCAGCGTCTTCGTCAAGAAGGAGCGCAAGAAATCCTCGAAGAAATTTTCACCCAAATTCAACGAGGTTCCTAACTTCTTGAGGGAGTGGGGAGTGGGGAGTAGGGAGTAGGGAGTCAGGAGTCAGGAGTTAGGAGTTAGGAGTTAGGAGTTAGGAGTTAATAATTATTGTTTTCTTTTACTCCCCCACGGACGACTCCCCACCTTCTTCCTACTACTACTCCCCACTCCTACTCCCCACTCCCTATTCCCTACTCCCTACCCATATCAATAAGTACCATGAAGATATTATTTGTAGCAGCAGAAGCAGCTCCCGTCGCCAAAGTTGGTGGAATGGGTGACGTAGTGGGAGCATTACCCAAAATACTGAGGCAAATGGGGCACGATGTGCGGATTTTTATACCGTACTATGGCTTTCTACCCGACAAAATGGACATCCCCGCAGAACCTATCTGGAAAGGATACGCCATGTTTCAAGAGTTTTCAGTTTACGAAGGTGTTCTACCTGGTACTGACGTTCCTTTATATTTATTTGGACATCCAGCATTTTCACCGCGTCGCATCTACGCAGGTGAAGATGAATTTTGGCGGTTTACACTATTTGCCAATGGTGCGGCTGAATTTTGCTGGAACTTCTGGAAACCCGAAATCATCCACTGTCACGATTGGCATACCGGGATGATACCCGTGTGGATGCACCAATCTCCTGATATTTCCACTGTATTTACTATTCATAATTTGGCATATCAAGGTCCGTGGCGTTGGTATTTGGAGAAAATTACTTGGTGTCCTTGGTACATGCAAGGACACAATACAATGGCAGCTGCGGTGCAGTATGCTAATAAAGTAAATACAGTTTCGCCAACCTATGCCGAGCAAATCAAAACACCGGCTTATGGTGAAGAACTTGAGGGATTACTGTCATTTATTAGCGGTAAATTATCGGGGATTGTCAACGGAATTGATACTGAAGTTTACGACCCTAGTGATGATAAATATATTGCCCAAAGTTTTACTCCGGAAACATTAGAAAAACGCAAAGCTAATAAAATTGGTTTACAAGAAGAAGTGGGATTAGAAGTCAATAGTAAAGCTTTTGCGATCGGCATGGTGACGCGGTTAGTCGAGCAAAAAGGCATTGATTTGGTGCTACAAATTCTCGACCGATTTATGGCATATACCGATGCTCAATTTATATTGCTAGGAACGGGGGATAGATATTACGAAAGCCAAATGTGGCAAATGACATCGCGCTATCCCGGACGCATGGCAACCTACTTACTTTACAATGATGCGCTGGCACGTCGCATCTACGCAGGAACCGACGCATTTTTGATGCCAAGTCGGTTTGAACCTTGCGGAATTAGCCAAATGATGGCATTACGTTACGGTTCCGTTCCCGTCGTGCGACGAACTGGGGGATTAGTCGATACCGTTTCGCATCACGACCCAATGAATGAAGCTGGAACAGGTTATTGTTTTGACCGTTACGAACCTTTAGATTTGTTCACTTGTTTGATTCGAGCTTGGGAAGGGTTCCGCTTTAAACCTCAGTGGCAAGCATTACAGCAACGCGGGATGCATGAAGACTTTAGCTGGTACAAGTCGGCAAAGGAATATGTGAAGTTGTATCGTTCGACTTTGGGTTTGCCTGAAGAAGAGGAACCGAAGCAAGAGGAATCGAAGCAAGAGGAACCGCAGGAGAAGATAGAAATATTACAAGAAGTTACCGCTAATACTTAGTAAAATTTAGTGAGCGAATAAATAAATTGATGATTGGCAGTTAGAACAAGACCGAACGCTTGTTCTAATTTTTTTGGCAATATGTGTGATTTTTAACTTAAATTTGGGAACTATGTGTTTTAGAGAAGTGTAGTGGTTCGTTTCATAAGTAGCGAGGGGCTACAAGAATCCCGGTTTCATAAAAGTTACCGGGATTCTGTCCCCCACGACAACCTCAAAATGAATCAAACCAACTAGTAGGTTAAGTAAAAACCGCGCTTTTTCAAGCACCACGACGATTTTTAAGGATATTTAATTCATGGTACGTAAATTACCGAAAAAAGGTAGCGTAAATTTAGTAGCTTTGGAACCTCAAAAGGGCGATAGCGAAGCGCTGCCGCCTTGCGGCGGATCGCAACAATTGGACTTTTTTCCATGCTGGTTGATGGTGAACTTGCGGATGTAGAAAATTATACTTTAGGCGATTTTTTGTCTGAAGTTGACCTATATTCGGATTACTCTGAAGAAGACTTTGAAGATTTATCTGCTGAAGCTATGGCACTACTTCAAGAAGATCCAAGCATGGGGATAAGTCAAGCGATCGCATCTTTGTCAGATGAGGGCGATCGTGAAGCTGCGTACATTACAGCTTTACTTATGATTTCGGTTGATGATGAAATTCCTGAATCGGAAGAAAATTATATTGCCGACCTTCAGAAAGCTTTGAATATTTCCGACGAACGAGCGGATGAAATTATCGACGAATTATTCAGTGAGGATGAGGAAGAAGAGGAATAACGCGATCGCATGAGCGCGTGCCGCAGGCATATCGCGCTTCTTCGACTCCCAAAGAGTATCGCGTTTTGATGATTTGAATATAAATGTAGAGACGTTAGATAACGTCTCTGCGTAGTTCATTTGGCGCAACCTCATGCAGAATTGGTATTAGGCGCGAAAATAATATAACGTTCGTCAAAAATATAGCTGCTCGACAAACATCTAAAACCTTTCACCAATACCGAAGTTAATCCGACTCTCACCGTCGTCAGCGATACCGTAGTCAATGCGGATGGGACCAAGGGGAGATTGTACGCGCACGCCAAGACCGTAGCCATAACCAGTACCATTTTTATTGAGGACTTCTGCGGGACGGGTAGTAGTGCCGAAATCGCTACCAAAATCAAAGAAGAGTGCGCCGCTAACGACGGAGAAGACGGGGAAGCGATATTCGACGGTTGCTTGTACGTAGCTGCGTCCGCTAGTTAGGGCACCATCTTCATAGCCGCGAACCGAGTTACTACCACCAAGAGAAAAGGCTTCGTAGGGAGGTAAATCACCTAATACTGTTCCAGCTTGGACGTTGAATGCCAGTGCTTGGAGACCTCTATTGAAGTTGGTAAAACTGACGGGGACGTATTGACTGTAGCTACCGCGCAATCGAGTCAAAAAGATGCTTCCTAACCCAACTGGTACTGATTGGTCTACGCCGAAACGAAACAAAGAACCGCTGGTAGGTTGGAGAGGGTTATTGCGGCGATCGCGCGATGCCCCGACTTGAAACAAAAGTAAATCATCGCTTCCAGTGCCGGAGGAAGTCAGTTGTACTTCGGTGTTGGGGTCTAAGTTAACTCGTCCGGTTCTACGCACGTCGCCATCGAATTCAAGTGCCGATATCCGCTGGTATTGAAACCCCGCAGAAGCGATCCATTCGGAGGCTCTAAATGGGTTTTTTGAGAGGGGACGTGTAAAGGTAACACCGCCACCTGTACGTGTAACGCGAGGGCGGCTGTTGTCATCATTAAGATTTAGTGGGTCGCTGGGGTTAAATGTCTCGATGTTATCGTCTTTGCCATCAAAAATTAATGAAATCGACTGACGGCGAAAGGCATTGACGGTGTAAGAAGTGCGGTAAGGGTCGCCAGCAATCCAAGGGTCGGTAAATCGCACGTCGAATAGCAAACCGCCAAGCGTATCAAGTTGAAATTCTGTCCCTAATTTTTGATTTCTGCCGTTCAAGTTTGACTCTTGATAGCCAATCGTACCAAACAGACCGCTGGCAGAGCTAATACCCGCAGTTAGTACAACAGAACTGCTATTGCGTTCCACTACATTCACAACTACGTCAACCTTGCTGGGGTCGCTACCTGGGTCGAGGGAAACGTTGACATCTTCAAACAGCCCTAACCCGAATACCCGTTGCAGGTCTCTCTGGATGATGTTGCGGTTGAAGATTTTTCCTGGCTTCAGCTCGAGTTCGCGGGTGACAATGTAAGTTTGAGTGCGTCCCTCGATCGGTTCGCCTTTGTCGTTGGTTTCTTGACCATCTTTGTTACGGAAGCGCACGCGAACATTTTCTACTACTCCTTCAGCCACTTGTAGGGTGACAACCCCGTTTTCGGCGACTTGAGGTGCTGAGATGACATTTGCTAAAACGTATCCTTGGTCTTGATAGCGTTTGGTTAACGTTTTTATCCCCTCTTGAAGGTCGCGTAAGTTAAGAATTTTACCGTACTGCTCTTTAAAAATTTCATCGACTGCGTTGGCGGGTAATGCTGAAGCGACGTTTGTGCCTGGATTTGCCTGTATTTGTACCCTGCTTAAAACTGGATTTTGCTGAACGACAAAACTAACACGGACACCTAATGGTGTATCTTCAGGTTGCGCTTGGACGTTCGAGAAGAACCCCGTTGCAAAAATGGCGTTGATGTCTTCTTGGAGTTGCGATCGCGTTGTCGTTCGTCCAGCAGATGTGCGAATGACTCGATAAACTTGTTGTTCGAGTTCGGGTGCGAGTTGTCCGTTTTGGGGTCGAACGACAACTTCGGAAACGAGAACGCGAGGGTCGGCAGCACCAGGATTCGGATTGGGTTGACCGAAACTTGGGGTTCCCTTTGGGGTCGGGTTGATGGGAATTATTGTTTGCCCTGAGCTGCTGGGTACTTGGTGGGGAAGGCTGTTTTGTGGATTGGCTGGAATCGTGTTGTTAAATTGAGGAGTTGGAGATTGATTGACGGGCAACAGTTCTGGACTTGGTTGCACTCCATTGGGTGGAGAGAGTGGAACTTGGTTAATTGTTGGAGTTTGGGCAGTTGCAGCACCAGTAGTTGCTGGTATTGTTTTCAAGGCTGATGATGCACGGGGAAAAACGGCAACTACTTGATGTCCTTCGGCTGCTGTTGTGGAAACTACAACAGATTCATTGGAATTCAATTCGGAATTTTTCTGAGTCGTTTGTGCGTTTGCATTCAGCGAAGTGCCAATATCAGCACCAATTGCCACCACTGTCGCCAAAACGAGAGATAAGCGCATTTTATTCTGATTCCTCTTCACGTCCACACACCAGTGTTAAGAGTAGAGTAACCAAACTCATACCCTAATCGGTTTGACTAAAGTCATGTAAATTTATTACTTTAGTCATGTTTTAAAGTTCGGGTGTGAAACCAATATAATTATAAGTTTCATAGCAGGGTACTAATCGCAGCTTGCTAACTATACTAATTATGAATCTATCTACAGCTAATTCTAATTCTATAATCCGCACTTTCCGTTATATAGAATGGACACTTTTATTTTCATATTTTGTTCTTCATTTTTTGAACAGTAAGATTCCAGGTATTTATGCCGCAGAACCATTCAATAGCTTCCTAATATTAACTTGTTTAAGCCTTTGTTTTTTATTGAGTTTTGCACATCCTATCAATCGTCCTACTTGGCAAATACTAATTTATATATTTTTAGAATTAATCTTAGTAATTTTGGTAAATGAAATGGGCTTAGGCTATGATGTGTTAATATATCTAATTTTAGCAAAAAGTTGCTTTTTGCTAAAACGTAAATATGTAATTATGATAGCGATATCGACAGGAATTATATGGAATTTTGTAATAGCTTTAATTATACCCAAAAGATTAGAGTTTGAACGTTTACATATATCCGAACGCATAGCAAGATTAACTGATACCAATAGTATTATTATTCGGAATTTTATTAACATTTCTGCTAGCTACCTAGCAACTAGCATATTTGTTATTTTATTTAGCTTTGTTATCATTGCCGAACAAAAAAGTCGCCGCAGAGCAGAAATTTTAGCAGAAGAAGTCGAAATCCTAGCTGCAACTTTAGAACGTACCCGTATAGCCCGCGATATTCATGATTCATTAGGACACACCCTGACTACGCTTGATGTTCAACTCGAACTAGCCCAAAAATTGCGCCAACGCGACCCAATACAAGCGCTCCAAGCTTTAGATACTGCCAAACTTTTAGCTAGCCAATGTTTGCAAGATGTGCGTCGTTCTGTACAAACAATGCGTCAATCGGATTTTAATCTCAACGAAGCTCTAAATACATTAGTAGAACAAGTAAAACAAAACCAAAAATTCAGAATTAATGTAGAGCTAAATCTACCACATTTGCCCCTGCAAACTAGCCATCAACTATATTGCATCGTCCAAGAAGCATTTACAAACATTCAAAAATATGCTCAAGCTGATTATGTAAAATTACGCGGTTTTTCTAATTATGAAAGCATCACTATAGAAATTATTGATAACGGTCAAGGTTTTGATTTGGAACTTCCTCATTCAGGTTTTGGTCTAAGGGGAATGCAAGAGCGAGTCCAAATGTTGGGTGGTAAACTTCATATCGATACTAATTTCGGTCAAGGTACTAAAATTCAGGTGATAATTCCGAGAATGAGGGAGTAGGGAGTGGGGAGTAGGGAGTGGGGAGTTAGGAGTTAGGAGTTAAGAGTTAAGAGTTAAGAAATATTAGTTATCAGCAAATGACAAATGACAACTAACAACTGACAAATAACGAAAATGATTAGACTTTTACTTGTAGATGACCAGTCATTATTTCGACAAGGTTTAGCATCTTTACTATCATTAGAAGAAGACTTAGAAATTATCGGACAAGCAAATCACGGACGAGAAGCGATCGCACTTGCCGAACAACTCCAACCTGATGTTATCCTCATGGATGTACGAATGCCAATCTGTGATGGTGTGGTCGCTACCCACGAGATACATCAACGCTTCCCCTGGATTCGGATTCTCGTCCTCACAACTTTTGATGAAGATGAATATATTTGGAAGTCTTTGCAAGCTGGTGCGCTAGGTTATTTACTTAAAAGTACCCCTTCCGCACAACTAGCAGGTGCGATTCGTACCTTATACCAAGGTTACAGCCAACTCGGTCCCACTATTGCAGCCAAAGTCTTTGCTCAACTCAACCCTTCCCCACCTCCTACAAAAAACTCCCATCAACAATTCAGCGAACGGGAACTAGAAATACTAACGCTGATTGGTGAGGGTAAAAATAATCGTGAAATTGCCCAAAAATTATATTTAACTGAAGGAACCGTAAAAAACTACGTTAGTCAAATTCTCGCTCGTTTAGGATTGCGCGATCGCACTCAAGTTGCTCTATGGGTAAAGCAAAATCTCTAGTCCTAAAACTCCGGATGTTATCAAGTTAACAAAGAAATAGCGAATATGTAAATATAGTCTGAACTGTGGTTGTAACTGGCTTCTATTTTATGAAAAACGGTATTTTTAATTTCTCTACTTACGGCTCGCTCGCTTTAGTTTTAACAACTTTATTAAGTACAAATACTCTGGCAGAAACGCAAACAGTAAAGATTTCCCAAACACAACAATCAAACGGTACTCCCGTAGGGAGTGGCTTACGCTCTAGCGCTTCAATTTTTATCTACCCCGCACAAGGTATTGTATCGCAGGGCTTCCGAAAATATAAACACGAAGGCATCGATATCGCCGGCGCATCTGGAACCCCAATTTTGGCAACCGCAGCAGGTAAAGTTATTAAAGTTGGTTGGGATAATTGGGGATTAGGAAATATAGTTAAAATTCAACATCCTGATGGTCGGGTTACAGTTTACGGTCACAACCGTCGTCTTCTAGTCAGTAAGGGTCAAGAAGTTACTCAAAGTCAAATTATTGCAGAAATGGGTTCAACCGGCAATAGTTCTGGACCGCACCTGCACTTTGAAATACATACTAGCAGTCGCGTTGCAGTTGACCCCGTGAATATCTTGCCGCAAAATATAGCCAAAACACCTACACAGCCGATCGCAACCACCACTCAAGGCCGCCAATCTACAAATCAAGCCAAAACACCGTCACGAACAATTCCCGTTGCAGTTGCTAGTTCCAATTTCAATACTCAATGCAACGGTGTTACCCTGATTGACGGTGAAACTAAAAATGCACATGTTAAAGTTTGCCAAGAAAACGGTCAACTATTTTATATCGGCGAACTCAAGCAGAACCCAAATCAACCCGTTCGGCTACCAGCATGGAATGTCAGCAGTTCCAAATATCGGGCTGAAAACGGTAGCTTTTCGTACTTGGTTAGCCCGCAGGGAGTTGAGATTTTGCGGAACGGTCAGCGCTTCCGTAGCGATAATTTTTATACTTATAGACAATCTTGAATTGAGTTCCCCGACAACTTTTACGGATATTGTTGGCAAATATCGGAAGACAACCCTCGTTTGATTATAAATCCCGCGTAGGGGCACGGCACTGCCGTGCCCCTACAATACTGTGGTCAGCGCGAAAAATCATTATAGTAGCGGTTATTACTCTGGATTGGCATCTAATTTCTTACAAACAATTTAAAACTGCTATATCTCCGAACGGATTTATATCCATCCGGAAGAATGTTACCAATTTTATATTTTCTTAATTATATTCTCAGTAATAATCTCTTATGATAACTAGTAGTATTAAATACACCTAGTCTAAATATAGAAAGTAGCAGTTAGTATCTGCATCTATAGTAAATAGGTGTAAAAACACACTAATAAATCCCAGGAGAACATTAAGATGGACTATCTTGCTTACTCTGAAATGGCAGATGCCAATCAAGAAACAGCAACAGAACCGGAATTAAATTTTCCCAAAATTAAGTTCAATTTTACAAAAGCGTTCAAATCTGCTTGTTTGGCTTTAGCTAGTGTCGGCATGGTACTTGCTAGTCTTCCCCAAGCACAAGCAGCAGTTAGCGCTATCGGCTTTGTTCGCACAAATGGCAGTTGCTTGCGAGTTCGGTCTGCACCTAGAAGCAACGCACCTGTCGTCGGATGTCTGCGGAATGGCTCGAAATTAGCGATAGTAGTTGATACCCCAAACGGTTTTTCTCGACTTTCTTCAGGTAATTACATTGCGACTAGATACATCGGTACTCGTCCTGGAAGAGGAAATACACCCGGACTTGGTGTTGGTGGTCCTGTAACCCTCAGTTTGGGTTCTGAAGGTGCATCAGTTAGTCAAGTACAACGTGCTTTAGGAATCGCACCAACTGGATTTTATGGAACGACCACAGCACGCGCTGTTCGCAACTTCCAGGCAAACTACGGTTTATTAGTCGATGGTACGGTTGGACCTCAAACCCGCGTCGCATTGGGACTTTAGGACAGATATTTAGTTCTGTTAAAGTTGCACAAAATAGATAAATAAAGTAGAGACGTTACATGTAACGGATTGAGCCATATGACTCGTGCTTATTTGTGGCGTTCTCTACTGTTTTGCTATCATATCTACGTTGTATCTACACACAAGCCATTAGTAAAGCTTTCGATTCTTCTTTTACGGTAATTTCTACAGGATGGCTTTGTGCGTAAGCAAGTAACTCATACGTCCATTCCGAGAAAATTTTGAATATTTTCTCGACTGCATCTAGAGCTTCTTGACGTTGGAACTCTGTTAGTTCGATATCAGCAAGAAATTTTTGAGAGCTTAAAGTATCCATAGTGTGTTCTGTTTCCTCATGTAAATGCAAATCACCAAAGAATAAATATTCTGTTTTGGTATTTTTTTGCAGTTCCGAAGTTATCTTAGTGGAGATAGAAAAGAACACATCTGCTGTTGCCTCCAATGCCTGAATTATGACTATTTTTATTGCTGGTTCTGCTTCTAATGCATACCCCGCTACTTGATAAGTTATTTGGCGGGTAAGTTTGGTTTCTTCACCCCATATTAATTTCACAGCTTGAGTAAAATTTAATATGGGATTAAAACCTAATTCTTCAATATCGGTGATAAACCAAGGCCAGTGATTGTCGTCTTCATATGTATATTGATTGACAATTTTTTGCAAATAATCAGCTTCTTCATGCGTTCTTAAAACATACTTGTTAATGTCACTAAAGCTCATAATGAAGTGAAGCATACATGGTGCAAAACTTAACCTTTGTCTTGGATTTATGCTTTGATCTTGCATAAAATAGAATAAAGGTAACTTAGCAAATTCTTGCTTTTTAGCTGCGATAAAATTTAATAATTCTTGCATGATTTGATTCCTGTTGTGCTAGCTATTATCAAGTCAAAGTGCAATCTTCAGTAAGTTAAAATATCTTGAATGCCAATCAAGAACTTTACTGCGTGCGCTGTACTTTATCTGATAGTGCAACCCGATAATTTAGCAACATCAAGGCTATAAGCCTATAAGAGACCTATTACATTAGGTGCTTTTGCCAAAAGCAACGCTAATATTCGATTTGGACTTTAAAAGAAAGCTAATAAGAATGTAATGAAATATCCGATAGGGCTGTAAAACATAAACCTAATTTATAACTTTTAAATTAGTTTTGGCATTAGTAAAAACTCAGAAGTTATTTTTGCTTGGTTTTAATTGTGTGGTGTTCAGATTTTAGTGAAAGATTCAGTAATATTATTGACGCTAAATACACATTATTATAAAGAATGTATATTCAATCCAGTAATTAGTTAAACTTTTGATAAGGCAATTGGGATAAAATAGCTCATCATTAGTCTCTGACTGTACTGTAGCCAAATTTAATAAAAACCTAAAAAACTGTGCTAATTTGACAATTTTTTAATTTGCACAAACTAATTTATACTGTAAACGGGTAAGACATAAGTTTATGTCTTACCCGTTTACAGTATATTTAATTCATAAACCTAAGTATCGCCTGCTTGAAAAGCAGGAATCTCAATGACAAATTCAGTCCCTTTGCCCGCTTCACTAGTACAGTGAAGTTTTCCACCATGTCTATCAACGACTATTTGATAGCTGATTGAAAGCCCTAACCCCGTACCAACTCCAACGGGTTTAGTTGTAAAAAACGGGTCGAATAACCGCTGTTGAATCTCAGGTTTCATTCCAACACCATTATCGGCAATGCGAATGGCAATCCAATTATTTTCTAGTATGTCAGTGGCAATATTGATAGTAGGAGTCGAAACAAGACCCTTTACTACTCCTTCTGACAACGCATCAATAGCATTGGCAAGTAGATTCATAAACACTTGGTTAAGCTGCCCGGCATAGCATACCACCTTTGGCAAGGTTGCGTAATTTTGAATCACTTCAATCATTACATGGTCTTGCTTAGATTTGAGACGGTGTTGCAAAATCAACAAAGTACTTTCGATGCCTTCATGGATATCGACCTTTTTCATTTCTGCTTCGTCGAGACGAGAAAAAGTTCGTAACGACTGGACGATTTCTCGAATCCGCTCGGAACCAACTTTCATCGAAGACATGATTTTCGGTAAATCCTCAACTAGAAAATCTAAATCAATTGCATCAATTTCTTCTCGAATCTCATCTGTAGTTTGAGGATATTCTTCTTGATAGAGTTTGACTAGATTGATTAAATCTTTAGTGTATCTACTAGCATGAGCTAAATTGCCATAAATAAAATTGACTGGATTGTTGATTTCGTGTGCGACACCAGCTACTAACTGTCCTAAACTTGACATTTTTTCACTCTGCACGAGTTGTGACTGAGTTTGCTTGAGTTCACCTAAAGTTTGTTCTAGCTGTTGTGCTTGGTTCATCGCTGCGATCGCAACTTCCTGACTTTGAGTATAAAGTTCGGCTTGGTTAATTGCGATCGCAAGTTGATCGACAACTGCTTGCAGCAATTCAACCTCGCTATCTGTCCAAGGACGAGTTTCACTCCAATGTCCGCAAACAATCACACCAATTTGCCCCGAACGAGTTTTAATTGGCAAGACAATTTCCGATTTAATTCCCATAAATTCCAAGAAGTTTCTATGGATGGGTTCGTGAAATTCCCTAACGTCATTGATTTGAAGTATTTCTTGGTTCAAAAACATTTGCGTAACTGGTCCAATCTTATCGGCAGCATGACAACCTAATAAGCTGGGTAAGCTTGGATGTTTTGCTTCCTTAAGGGTTTCCCAAGAAGGTGGTTCGGTATCTGGTTTAAACCAAGAGAAGCTACAGCGGTCAATTTGCAATAAATCTCGAATTTCTTGTATAGCAGTTTCTAAAACTTGGTCGAGGTTGAGAGATTTGCGGATTTGACTTGCGAGGCTATTAATAAGCTGTTCTCTACGTGCCAATTCGCGGAACCTTGTTTCGGACTGCCGTAAAGCTTGTTCGGCTTGTTTGCGGTCTCTAATGTCTCTAGTGACAGTTGCTAAATTTGTTGGCTTACCAGTTTTTTCGTCTTTAATTACAAATATATTGTATTCAATCGGAATCATTTCCCCTGTCTTGAAGTGTCGAAAGCTTAATTCTCCTTGCCAACAACCCTCATGCATGACGGCTGGTGCAATTACTTGCTGAAAATATTCCCAGTCTTCAAGAGTATGGTAGTTAGATATCGTAGTTTGTAAGAAGTCTTCCATACCTTCAAAGCCTACAAGATTTAAACCAGCTTTGTTGATATACCAACCTTCACCATCTAAACTTGCTATGGCAATAAAGTCAGAACTGTTTTCCACTAGAGAAACAAAATTTTGCCTTTCTTCCTCAACTTGCTTGCGATTTGTAATATCGCGGGTAATTGTAGCTAAAGCAATTGGTTCGCCAGTTTTTTGGTTCTTAATTAAGAAAATATTGTACTCAATGGCGATCGAAACACCTGTTTGTAAATGGCGAAAATTGAATTCTCCTTGCCAACTTCCTTTTTCGAGGACAACTGGTAAAACTTCTTTTTGTAAATAGTCCCAGTCTTGGGGTGTATGAAAATCAGAAATTGTTGTTTCCTTGATTTGCTCGTGACTTTCCACCCCGACTAAAGCTTTTCCTGCTTCGTTGATAAATAATACTTGACCTTCAAGACTTGCCATCGCGATGAAGTCCGAACTGTTTTCAATTACCGATACTAGCTTTATTCGTTCTTCTTCAGCAAACTTGCTGGAACTTATATCTATAATCAACCCATCCCAAGCAATATTTCCGTTAGCTTGTTTCTCAGGTCGAGATGACCCTTGCAACCACTTCTTCTTACCCGATGGTGTAATAATTCGCCATTCGCAACTCCAAGGTTCCAAAGTAGTTGCTGAACGCATTATCGACTCATGCAGTGCGGGCAAATCCTCGCCATACACTACATCAAATAGCAATTGTGGATTTTGCTGGATTTGCTGGGGTTCCAACTCGTAAACTTCATGAAACCATTTACTGAGAAAAGGAAAATAGTAGCTACCATCTGGACAAAGCACGTACTGATAAATGACACCTGGTATATTTGCTGCTAGCCTTTGAAAGCGCTTTTCGCTTTGCCGCAATGCCGCTTCTACTGTTTGGCGCTCGATAATTTCGGCTTGTAGTTGTTCGTTGACAGCACTTAAGTCTTTAGTGCGCTTTGCTACTAACTCTTCCAAAAGTCCTTGGTATTGCCGCAACTTTAATTCGGCTTGAACGCGATCGCTTATATCAATTAGCAATCCATCCCAGAAAATCGCATTATCCGACTGTTTTTCCGGTCGAGCGATCGCACGTACCCATTTCAAATTTCCAGAAACAGTTATTATCCTTCCTTCCCACAACCAAGGCAAAAGCGTCTCGGCAGAAATTGTCATCGACTCGCTAAACCCCGCATAATCATCGGGATGAACTAGTTCGTAAAATATCAAATTCTTTGGCTCAATTTCTCCTAGCTCGAATTCAAATAATTGCTGACAACTCGGACTAACATAAGGTAAAGATACCGAGCCATCGGGACGCAATCGAAGTTGATAAATCATCCCCGGTACATTCGCAGCTAACTTTTGAAAACGCGCTTTACTCTGTTGTAGTGCAGCTTCAGTACGTTTTTGCTCTGTAATTACCTCAGTAAAAAAAATACTGCCCCCAATTTCACCGCTTTGGTCGTACCAAGGGTGACACTCAAATTTCAACCACTCAATCGAACCATCTTTGACAATCTTTTGAGCGTCGCATTTTTCTAAAACACCCTCTAAGCAACGCTCGTGAACTTCTTTCCAGTCAAAAGCAACTAATTGGCTTACCTGATGGCAGCAACCAATCAAACTTGATTCACTTACACCCCAGTCTGTCAACCACCTACGGCTAGTAGCAATGTAGTGCATTTCTCTGTCGAACATGGCAACCGCAACGGGTGTATGTTTTAAAAATAGTTGTAGAAGTTCCGGAATATTTGGCGCGTGCATAATGCAGATGCTGAAGTCCTGATAAAAGTAGCTGAGTAATTAAATATACATTTATCTATTTGAGGGAGAACCGATTCTCAAAGAGTTTATCAGCTAATATAACTAGGAATATAATGATTCAGCTACCGAGTATTTTGGTAACTGTCGATGTTTATGTTAAGAATATTAAAATGTTATACAAGCTTGGTAGGGTTTGTAGTTGGGCTTTAGCCCCCAAAATCTTTTTTCCTTGAGAGCGCTAAAGCGCAACTACGAACGAACCCCTAAACTAAATAATTTCGCACAATCTCTAGAATTCGCTCGGCAGCATGACCATCACCAAAGGGATTGATGGCGTTTGCCATTGCTTGATATGCTGTTGAATCGGCGAGTAATTGACTGGAGAAAGCAACTATTTTTTCGTCCGTACCAACTAATTTTGCTGTACCCGCAGTTACAGCTTCCGGACGTTCGGTAGTTTCGCGCAACACTAAAACTGGTTTACCGAGACTTGGAGCTTCTTCTTGAATTCCACCTGAGTCGGTAAGGAGGAGATGCGATCGCATAATTGCTCCTACAAGTTCGGCATAATCTAACGGTTCGGTCAAAAATATACGCGGATGATTCCCCAACATTGCTTGTAAGGGTTCGCGTACCGTTGGATTTCGGTGCAATGGCAGCAATAACGCAGTATCGGGAAACTTATCTAATATCTGTAAAAATGCTTGGGCGATCGCTTGCAACGGTTCACCCCAATTTTCGCGTCGATGCACCGTCGCAAGTATTACTCGATATTTATCCCATTCCAAACCAGGTATATCGCAGCTTGGTTGCTTTGCTGCCACTTTCAACAACGCATCAATTACCGTGTTTCCCGTTTGATGAATTTCACCCAATACCCCCGAACGCTGTAAATTCTCTACTGCTAAAGAAGTTGGTGCAAAGTGCAATTGAGCAATTTGGGAAATTAACCGTCGATTCGCTTCTTCTGGATAGGGATTAAATAAATCATCGGTTCGCAACCCAGCTTCGACATGTCCCACCGGAATTTTATGATAAAAAGCAGCCAAAGTCGCCGCAAACGCCGTAGTTGTATCTCCCTGAACGATAACTAAATCGGGTTTGCTTTGTTGAAATAAATCTTCTAACCCCCGCAAGCTTCGACAGGTAATATCATTGAGCGATTGCTTGGGTTGCATAATTTCCAAGTCATAATCTGCCTTTAAATTAAACAACTGCATAACTTGCTCAACCATCTCGCGGTGTTGTCCTGTCAAAATTACTTTTGACTCAAAACCTGGAGCATTTTGAAAAACTTGAATTACCGGAGCTAATTTAATCGCTTCCGGACGAGTACCTAAAATTATGTAAACCCGTTTGTCAATAGTCATTAGTCAATAGTCATTAATCTATGGTCAATCGTCAATGGTTACTGGTCAACGATAAATAGTCAATGCTCTATTGCCACAAAACTCTTGTAAATCTGATTACAGCAATTGCTGCAACTCCTCAACAGTATTCGCCGTTTTAATAGCTTGCTGAATCGCTTTTAATCGCTGTAGATCGGTAATTCGAGAAATAGCAGGCATTAGTTCTAAGCTAAAATTACTAAACTTAATCTCTAGTGCCAATTCGATACCAGAAATTAATTCCTCTCTCCTGCCTCGCGCTTCTCCCCGCACCTCTCCCCGCGCTTCTCCCTCTTTTAAAATTTCTTGATACCAAGGTGATTCTCGTAATACGGTCATATCCCACCTCATAATCTCTTGAACTACGGCACTATCTAAAACATACGTTGCAAAAAATGCTAGAACCGTCTCAAGTTGATTCAACTGCTCGTCAGCACGGAGAATTTGCAACGCTTCCCTAATTGTTTGCCCAATTATTGGGTGCGAGACTTATTAACTTTTTGGTGCTAATATCTGCGGGTTTTGCCATTGGACTGTAGATGCACTCAACGTCAACTTATTGTAACTCGAAGCCGTCAGCGTCGATTAAAAATATATAAAGTTTGAAAAATCATCTTCAATCAGTAAAAGAAACACCAATGACCAAGAACCAAAAACCAATACCAAAAATGAAAAAACCCGGATTAACCGGGCAGTTGCACTGTTTGTCGGACAAGTGTAAAGGTGGTTAGTCTTTGATTTCACAAGTTAGAGGACAAGCAGCATACACTGAGGTCTGCAACTGTTCAGCTTCTCCGTGCAACCAGCTTAACCACTTCATATCGCTAGGATGAACGCCTTTTGCCGTTAACATACCAGCAGCGACAACAACTGCTAACACATTAAACATAATCAACCCACCAGCAACCAATAAAACGGCGCTAACAGGCATTATAGATTGCAGAACAATCGACAAAAGACATCCAACCGTAGCCATCAAAACAACCAAGGGAAAACCGACAACCAACAAGCATACTGCCAATGTAAATGTCCATATCAAAAAGCTTTTTATCAGCAGTAATGAATCAGCTTTTCCTAAATCAGATGTTTGAGAGAATGCCATGATTAATTTCCTCCTAAATGTACAGCCGAAACTTAAATCGAGCGATTAATCTTTAAGCTATCTTCGTGGGGATCAATCCTTCAATGAAGTTTCAGTATATATAAAATGAAGCGGTAAGATGAGCATTTCTTCAATAAACTTTACAGTTAATTTTTCGCAATCGTGGAAAAATGCCGATTTCTATCTAGCGTTTAACGCTAAGATTTTCCATCTCTCTTTAGGAATATAAGTTAAATCGTCAGCAATTTTAAGATGTGTTTTCGAGACTTCGCCACAAATGTCCTTAACATTTCTTATAGAAATTCACTTCAATTCTCATAATTCCCAAATGTTCTAGACAAATTACCAGGCAATGATTTTGCTTCTTTTGGCTCAAATTTAATCTGAAAAGACCTAAAAAAAACTCTAATATCGCAGCTTGAGGGATTTACAGAAAATAACATCGATAAAAAAACATTTTTTTATCCGAGTATTTACTGAATATGTTTACCGCTAAAGGGGTGTTAAATAGGTTATTAAGAACAACTGACAATTTTATTTCTCAATTTCCAACCATTAGTATCTAACAATTTGATACCAGTAGAGGTGATGCAATTAGATCGACGCGCTGGCAAGGGTTCGATAATTTCAGGTGCATTAACACGAGCGTCAATTCAGCGATCGCTTTGGGCTACCACAGTGCGATTGCTCGCACTCAAACCCTTGAAAATCGCTGCTTTTAAACAGTGATATCTAGCAAAAGGTTGCAAATTACTTCAACAAACCTACATTAATCCAAAGTTAAAGAATTATGACAGAATCAGTGCGTCCATCAAGCTCAACCCCAACAGTACCTCGTAACATTCCCCCTGCACCACCCCCACCTCCTTCGATGAGTACCCAGCGGCAAGCAACGCAAACCCTGGATATGTCGCTAGAGAAAAGTACCAGAATTCCGACACCAGCCGCATCTGCGAGCGCTGTTGCCCATCGTCCGGGTACTCCCCCCCCAATGGCTAGCCATGCGCGTCCTAAAAGCAGTTCCGGGCTAACGATGGAGCATTTAATCAAGGAAGCTTTCGATAAGGGATACTCCGATATTCACTTGGGTGTCGGTGAAGTTCCCCGCTTCCGCAGTCGAGGACAAATCGAGTTGACCGATTATCCCGAAACCGATAAAGCAACATTCATGTCTTGGTTGAACGAGATATTGAGCGAGGCAGAAATCAAGCGCTTTGAAGAAGCTTTGGAGTTTGATGGTGCAACCCAGTATGAGTTTGCACGAGTACGGATAAACGTGTTTGATTCGCTACGCGGCTATGCGATGGTGCTGCGATTGATTCCATTAAAGATTTTGACAATGGAACAGTTACGGTTGCCTTCTATATTTCGGGATGTTTGCCATCACCACAAAGGTTTGATTTTGGTAACAGGTCCAACAGGTTCGGGTAAATCAACGACGATGGCAGCGATGGTTGACTATATGAACAACGAAATGCCCCGCCATATTATCACCATCGAAGACCCGGTGGAATTCGTTCACCAAAGCAAGAAAGCGTTAATTAAGCAGCGCGAAGTAGGGATGCACACCCGCAAGTTTGATAATGCTTTGAAAGCAGCATTGCGCGAAGACCCAGATATGATTCTCGTAGGAGAAATGCGCGATAAAGAAACCGTAAATACCGCGCTGAAAGCTGCCCAAACAGGTCACTTGGTCATGGGAACCTTGCACACAAATAGTGCGGTTAAAACAATTGAGCGGATTCTGAATTTATATTCGGGTGAAGAACAGGATGCGATGCGGGTTGCATTGGCAGAGTCGCTAGTGGCAGTAATTGCCCAAGGATTATGTCGCACGACCGACGGTAAGCGGGCTGCATTCCACGATATCCTGATTAATACCGAAGCCATTAAAGAATGGATTAAAGATGGTAAGTACGATGAGATTGCCGAGTTGATGAAACAAGCTAGCTTCGACGGTATGGTGACAATGAATCAATCGTTGCTCAATTTGTACCAAGAAGGTCGAATTACTGAGGAGACTGCTTTGGAAATGTCACCCACTCCAAACGAAATGGCTCAATTTTTGCGAGGACGAGTTTAAAAAGTTAGGAGTTAGGAGTTGGGAGTTAGGAGTTAGGAGTTAGGAGTTAGGAGTTAGGAGTTAGGAGTTAG
>CAXTCQ010000099.1:0-26367 GCA_964242965.1 uncultured Calothrix sp.
ACGTAATAATGGGCTTTTTGACTGTTAAGATATATTTCGCCAACAGCATCCGTAGCGTAACCCAACTATGATGTTGGGTTTCACGCTCGTCCCAAGGGGACACGCTGCGCGTTGGCGTAGCCTGCCCGAAGGGCTTACGTTACACCCAACCTACGAATATTTTTACTTCTTTAGGATAATAAAAAAGACAGGCAAAAAACCTGTCTTTTAAAAGTAGATAAAATTTGACCAAAGCTTAGAAATTCATTTCCGCAGCTTGGACTTTTTCGACTTGTTTCTTCTTCAAAACGAGCATAATTTGGGCCAACATCGTTAGCGAGATGAAGGCAACTAACCAGGTAACTCGGCTAGCATCTTGAAGGACGATTTCGGCATCTTTCTGACCGAAACCGCCAACATTTGGGTTATTGGTGAGAGCATCACCCAATTTTACTGCTTGTCCTTCAGAAACAATCAATTCGGGACCAGCAGGAATTGTATCGGTAACGGTTTCGCCGGATTCGCTTTGAATGCTAAGTGCATATTTAACGTTACCGTCTTCGTCTTCGGTTTTGGCAATTTTGCTAATGGTACCAGCAGCTGAAGCGGTGTAAAGGTTATTATTGCTCTTTTCGCCAGTTGGGTAAACTTGTCCGCGTCCGCGATTTGCACCTAAATAGATGCCATATTTACCGAAGTGGACACTTTTATCTTCCGCAGGGTTTGGAGAAAGAACCGGGAAGACGATTTCTTGATATTGTTCGCCAGGTAAGGGTCCAACCAGGAGGACGTTATCTTTACCTTCAGCGTAAGGCTGGAAGTAAACACCCTCAAGTTCTTCCTTCATGTCTTCTGGAATGCGGTCATCAGGAGCAATTTTGAAACCTTCAGGCAGCATCAAGACTGCACCAACATTTAAGCCAACTTTGGAACCGTCAGCACCTACCTGTTGAACGTTGGTATCGTAGGGAATTTTAACAACTGCTTTAAATACAGTGTCGGGTAAAACAGCTTGAGGTACTTCGATTTCTGCTGCCTTTTGCGCGAGGTGACAGTTGGCGCAAACAATCCGTCCGGTCGGTTCGCGGGGAGTTTCCGGATAGGTTTGTTGTGCCCAGAAGGGGTACGCCGATGCGGATTGGGGTAATGCGATATCGCTTGTGAAGAAAAATGTCACAGTTGCGATCGCAACGAGCAATGATTTGACCAATGCTCGAATCGCGGAGTTCGCCCGCGTCGTCGTGTAAGCTTTTCTCATCTCGATAAGGACAATCTGAACAGTTAATTAGTTGTTTGTCAAGGGGTCATTGGTCATTTGTCATTGGTCATTAGTCATTTGGTCATTGGTCATTGGTCAATAGCCATAATTAGACTTTGGGCTTTAGACTTTGGACTTTTGACTTTTGAACTTGTGACTTTCGACTATATACTCAGAGCAAAAATCTAAGTACTTTCGCACTCAGCATTTAAATACTAAGCATCCAATACTTGGTATTTTAAATATTTAGCACTCAGTACTCAGACTTTTGATTTTATGCCCACCAAGGTGCTTCGTCAGTACGGAAGTCGGTTTCAGTCCAAGGGGTAATAAGAATCTTGTCATCTTGAACATTAGCATGGCTGAGTGCCAATGATTTCGGTGCGGGACCGCGTACAACCTTACCAGTTGCATCGTACTGCGAACCGTGACAAGGACATTTAAATTTATTTTCAGCGGCATTCCAAGGAACAACGCAACCCAAGTGAGTACAAACCGCGTTAATGCCGTAATCGGTAATAGCTTCTTTGCTTTCGACGACAATATAGGTTGGGTCTCCTTTTAGTCCCTGAACTAAGACGCGATCGCCTACATTATGGCTGTCGAGAAACTTGCTGACACTAACATTGTTGCCAAGTTCGTCTTTCGCAGTCGCACCGCCACCAGCTGCACCGCTCGCAGGTGGGATAAAGTAGTTCACAACGGGATACAATACTCCCAGAGCGACTCCTGTGACAGTTCCGAACGTTAGAAGGTTCATGAACTGCCGTCGCCCCATATCGGGCACATCTGCCGATTCTGAAATTTGAGCCATAATTCAAGCGTATGATTGTGTATTTTGTTAACAATTTTTACTCAAGTAACACTTGAGAAACCCTTGTCTGAGTCAATATGCACGCGACCCACAAATCCGCTAGAACACTTTTCTCAAAGACATTTCTAGCTTCTTTAATCGTAGCATTACATTTCTTTATGTTTTTATCATACTTGAGTTGCGTAAATTAATAAACAATACGAAATGTAAAATTTTATTTGAGCAAATCTATGACTGGACAAGAATTACGCCAACTGTTACTTGATAAATGGGGACGCTCATATGATATTCAATTGCGTCGCACTCAGGGTAAAATATTCCTGCAAATAATGTGGAAATATCTAGAGCAAGCTTCTTTCCCTCTAAGTGAATTAGACTATCAAGACCATTTAGATAATGTTGCGAATTATCTAAATGCAATGGGTGGAACTGTTCAAGTCCAACAATTCATCCAAACTACACGAGAACGTCCGCGTTTGGGTAAAGCAGTTAGCTTTGCTTTGGATTTGGGCGAACGTGCTACAGAGTGGTTAATTGAATAGGGTAAAATAGAGTGTACGCAGTGGTTAATGAAAGTAAACAATGGGGATGTAAATGGGAACTACAACAAAAAAACAAGCATTATTAAAAATTATTTATAAAAAATTAGAACAAGCTTACGAAGATACTTTAGAAGATGTTATAGAACTATTAGATATTAGGTCATCTGAGGATGAAGAAGATATTAAAGCCTTTGAAGATGCTAAAAACGAACCAACTATTAGCTGGGAACAGTATAAAAGAGAATTAGATTGTTACCTATCAAGTAGAAATTTCAACTAGTACAGGTTGGCAGAAGTAAGAAGACAGAAGGCAGAAGGTAGAAGGGATAAAGCTTGTTTTGTCGGCTTTTTGTCTGTTTGGAATGGTTGGTTTATTTCCTTTCGTTATGTACTAGGGCTAAAAAACAATTAAAAAAGCTTTTTCTTTCTTTTCTTTCTTTCTTTTCTTTCTTTGCGTCCTACCCTGCGGGAACGCGAAGCGCGTATGTGGTTCGTTACATAAACCTAATTTTTCATGAATGATTTAGGAATGCCATAAATCTCGTATTCGTGTTGCTAATTATCGTGTTTTGTATGAGATAAGGGATGACTTAGTGATAATTACGGTTGTTTAAATCGGGCATCGTAGAGAGGTTTACAGGGATGAATAAAAATTCCTTTCTTCTGGTTATCTTTGATTTTCCCATTAATTGGATTAACTTGCGTATTACCCAATTTATCCAAATATTTCCGATTCTGAAAATATTATTTTCTTAATAATTTCACCATTCCTATACCGCCAAAATATAAAACTAAAACGGCTGCTGCTAATAAACTTTGCGTTAAAGGGTCAGTAGAGGGTGTAAGAACTGCTCCTAAAACAACTGCTCCCATAATAACTGCTCGCCATCCCGAAAGCATTTGTGCGGAAGAAACAATTCCCAAAGCACCAAGTAACATTTGAACGATGGGAATTTGGAATGCGACACCTGTTAAAAATAACAACGATAAAACAAATTCAAAATACTTTTCAATCGACCATGATTGCTCGACTACATCTGCACCGTAGTTAATAAAGAAATTTAATGCAGCCGGAATCAAAAGCAAATAAGCAAATACTAACCCACCTGCAAATAAAATACTTGAGCCAAATACAACAGGTGCGAGTAAACGACGTTCTTTGCGAGTCAGTCCGGGAAGAACAAATTGGACAATTTGATACAAGATGAAAGGAGCAGAAATTACCAAACCCGTATATCCGGCAACCTTGAAGGAAACAAAGAAAAATTCACCAGGTGCAAGTTGCAGGAATTTGATTCCCTGTGCGGGAACTTCGAGTAGCCTAACTAAGGGTTTGACAGCAAGGAAGCAGCCAAACGCTGATATAACTACTGCGATTAATGAGTAAAAAATCCGCTGTCGCAATTCCTCGAGGTGGTCGAATAGTGACATTTCGACTTCATCCGGTAACTCGTCAAGCGGATCTTCAGGGTTCCCGTATTCTTCGAGGTTGATATCGGGGTTAGTAATGTCCGTATCTCGTGAAGTTGTCATAGGTTAGGGGAGTAGGGAGTAGGGAGTAGAGGGAGTAGGTTGCTACGTTGTCGCAGTTGCTACAGGTAGGGAAACAGGTAGGGAAATCTGGGGTAGTGAGACACTGCGGTAAAAGGGCTTGACCGCGTAGAATCAAGTAAGCAAGGCAACACCGTTACACTTAGCTAAATTTAGCTTTGAGTACGTTGCCCTTGCCATTTCGGGGTAATTTTATGGAGAGCGCTTTACAAGTCGCATTTACCCTACACCTTTTGATTACAACTTATTACACCTATTTTATCTGTGGTGGCTGCTGGCGCGAAAATTTTTTGTCTATCTACCTGTTTTTATCCGGTTTTTCTTGGATTCAACCTGCATAAGTAAGTAGAAAGCCGAATTATAGCTTTGAAGCTTTCTTAACAAAGGCTGGAACTAACCCTTTTGTAAAAGCCAATCGTTAAACAGATAATGCTTAGTTCTATAAATAATATCTAAAAGTGTCGCATCTACTATTGTATTATGACAATTTTTAACTGGGGTTTTTTATGACTAGAATAATGTATCTAGGATTGTTTGTCTTGCCTGTTTTTTTCTGGCATGTTAGCAAAAATGTTGCGATTAGTACCGTACCTATATTGAGTCAAAATCTGCAAATGGCACTTTTAGATACAAAATCTGAAATTAAACAAACGCAGTTTACACCGTTTTTGATTTCAGCACGCGATGACAAAATTCAAGACTGTTTGCGTTTTGGTAATTGCAAAGATTGATACGTAATGATTTTTTAATGTCGCTTAATATAGCTGAATTAGTCAGCTTTCATTCGGATTTTTATTTTTTTACAAATAATCTTACTCAGATATTTTTACTTAAATTTCAATATTTTAGAAGATTACTTAAGTTAAAGGGGCTTTTTTTTTATATCTATATCAAGTTTCAAAGGAGTTTTTTTAACTATTGCAGATAGTGACATAATCTCCTTATGCGATCGCTAATTTTTGTGCTGTATCGGGGCTATTGAAAGCAATATCTACAGGATTACTCCTGTATATTTTTTAATAGATACGTAGGGTGCGCTTCTTCGACAGCGTAACGCACCAAAGGCTTAAATTTGGTGCGTTACGCGCTTACGCTAACGCACCCTACACATACCTAATTTTGTAAGCGCAAGCTGCTGCTACGCGCTCCAAAAATCAAACCGGATTCCTATAGTAGTGTGTTTGATTCATAAGCGATGGTTCCGGTTCGTTGTTGTAGTTCGATTTTTTGTTGTTTTTTATACTATGCAACCGCTACTAAGTACTTATGAAAATTGCAACATACCATTTGTCTTAAAAGCAGCAGTCGTGATTATCGACGTTTTGAATTTGAAGAATTAAAATATCTTAATAAGAAGGTGCATCCGGAAAATTGAATAGTTTTGCAATCGGAACGATTTTGCAGGCAACTTTAGATTGCAACTTGCCTAAATTTGTTTTGCCTTTTAGTTTGACTTTTTGCGAGTATGAAACTTGATTGCATTTCTACCTAATAACCAATAAACCAAAACCGAGTTAATTTGTAAAGAGTTTAGAGAAAAAATCTGTAAGGCGGTATTTTGGATTTGTGGTTTGGAGAAATGTTGTTAGTTATTAGTTGCTAGTTGTTAGTTGTTAGTAGTCGAAAAGATAACTGAGTATAGTAGTTCATTTGTTCTACAAGCTAATTGATTGAAGTCGCTTGCTTAGGTGTAAGTTGTTGGTTATTTAAGGACTCGCATATTTTTTGTAGAATAAGCAAGATGCTTAGTCAAACGGCAGAATATATTGGAATTTACTTAATTTACCAGTAATTGTTAATCAATAACTATTAACCATTAACTATCAACATTTTTGTAATTTCCCCCTCTTCTAATTAGATTGGTTATGCTCTTAGATTTAGAAAGATTTTATCAAGCGTGTAATCCGAGCAGACCGCTAGTGATGGGAAATGCTGTAGACCGTCAATACTATATCGATTTTGCTTCAGTGCGAGGTGGAAAAATTATTGAAGCGTTGCAGCGCACCATCACACGAATTTCGCCGGATACACCCACATGTCAGCTATTTACAGGACATATCGGCTGCGGTAAATCGACGGAGTTGTTGCGACTTCAAGCCGAGTTGGAACAAGTAGGTTTCCATGTCGTCTATTTTGAATCCACCCATGTTTTAGATGTGGTAGATTTAGATGTAACGGATATTTTGCTTGCGATCGCAGGACAAGTAAGCGAAAGTCTCGAAGCAATCAAAATCGGACTGAAGCCGCGCTATTTTACCAAATTGTTTGGCGAAATCACTGATTTTCTGAAAACACCGCTCGATTTGGAATTAGAAGGCGAGTTATCAGTGGGAATTGGCAAAATTACGGCGAAAACGAAGGAAAGCCCGAATTTACGCCGACGCTTGCGCGATTACCTCGAACCGCGTACTGGTAATATTTTGCAGTCAATCAACCAGGAATTATTAGAACGCGCAAATAAGGAGTTGAAAGCAAGAGGTAAAAAAGGACTCGTTGTTATCGTCGATAACCTCGATCGAGTTGATATTCGTCCTTTACCATCCGGACGTTCGTTACCCGAACACCTATTTATCGACCGAGGCGAACAATTACGCAAGCTCAACTGTCATATTGTTTATACTATTCCTTTAGCGCTGACTTTTTCTAACGATAGCGTCCAACTTCAGCAACGTTTAGGTGGAGGAATTGCGCCCAAAGTGTTGCCAATGATACCCGTGCGTCGTCGCAATGGGGAAATTTCGCCGCCGGGATTAGCGTTAATGCGTCAAATGGTATTGGCGCGTGCTTTTCCAGACGTTTATCCAGTTGATAGAATAGACTTAGTTACAGAAATTTTTGACTCGCAGTCAACTTTGGATCGGTTGTGTTTGATTAGCGGCGGTCATGTGCGCGATTTACTCTCGTTGCTGTTCGACTGCTTGCGCGAACAAGACCCACCCTTTGACCGCGACCTTGTAGAATTGGTGATTCAACGACACAAGGATTTCCGGGCAAATCCAATTGATGCTTCCGAGTGGGAATTGATATTTCAAGTAATGCAAGAGCAGAAGGTCAAGGGTGATATTGAATACCACACTTTGTTACGCAGCTTATTTGTATTTGAATATCGAGATGAAAACGGTGCTTGGTTTGCAGTCAATCCAGTTTTAGCCGAGACGCAGAAGTTTAAATCATGGTTGGAAAACACCCGTCAGCAGAAAGTATTATAGCAGCGAACGAGCAAGCATTAAAAAGCTTGCGCCGTGCGATCGCATTTTCGCAAGGTCAGTTTTCGTTAGTTTTGGCTTGTTGCAACTACGGTGTCTTGCGCTCTAAAGTCCTGCAACAACTCGAAGATTTTTCTGTATCGGGCAATAAAGTTCATCAAGTGGTTTTGTCGAATCGGATTATTAGCTTGTATTCGACAATCCATACCGAATTTGAGAACCAAGAACCTGCGGGTTTGATGATTTTGGGTTTAGAGTCGGTGGATTCACTCGACGACTTATTGCGAACCATCAATCACGTCCGCGATGAGTTTCGCAAACGCCACCATTTTCCAATGGTATTTTGGGTAAATGACGGGTTACTACAAAAATTGCGACGATTCGCACCCGATTTTACCAATTGGGCAGCAACCCCGATTCGATTTGAAATGACGACTGAGGAATTGCGTTCGTTTTTACGCGATAAAACTGACTCGTTATTTGCAGAAATTTTAGATATAAACACTCCAACCGACAGTAAGCACCTCAAGCATTCGCATCGGACTTTAGGGCAAATTTGGGATTACAGCAGCTACGAATTTCGCTGCGCGATTCAAGAATTACAAAATCGCGGTATAGAGTTAGAACCCGAACTTGACGCAAACTTGGCATTTGTTTCCGGCTTAGACGATTATGCAGCCTCAAATATTGATTCGGCAATCGAACATTTTCAAGAAAGTCTGAAGTTTTGGCAGGGAGTCGGGAGTCGGGAGTTAGAAGTTAGGAGTCAGGAGTCGGGAATAAAGGGAGTCGGGAGTCAGGAGTCGGGAATAGAGGGAGTAGGGATCGGGAAAGTAGAAGGAGTGGGAGAAGCTAAAAAAACCTCCTTTACCTCTTACACTCCTGCTACTGCCTACTCCCTACTTCCTACTCCCTTCTCTACCCCCACTCCTCCCACTCCCCCATCTCCCCACCTCCTGCGTCAAGGTGCTTTACTTTTCTATATTGGTCTGTGTTATTACCGACTTGCAGAGCGGGCATATGTGGAACACCGCCAGCGTTGGGGTGAGGCAAAATACTATTTTCAGGAATGTTTAAAGGTCTTTGATGCTGCACAGCGCCAGGATTTGATGGCGCAGTTTATTGGATTGTTGGCGGAAGTATTGCAACATCTGAGAAAATGGGATGAGTTAGAAATAATTGCCGATAAGTCGCAAAAACTACATAGTACTTATGGTACGCATTTTCAACTAGCGTGCGATTTTGGATTTTTGGCACAGGTGGCGATCGCCCAGAAAAAATGGACGCAAGCGGCACAGTTAGCGCGGGTTTCGCTATGGCAACTTTACGAAGCAAAGTCAAGCGATCGCTCGCAGCTTTCTTGGTTTCCCCTGCTGCTAGCACAAATTTATCGATTGTTGCTGGCAAAGGCGTTGCGCCATTTGGGCGACCATAAAATTGCTAAAGAACAGTTGGATTTGGCAAGTTATGACCTCGAAGCCGCTTTACTGAATAGTGATTTCCGCTACAACGTATATTTTTATATACGCACGCTACGGTGGATGCGATCGCTTTACTTTGAGTCGGGACGATATCTCGAAGCTTTTACAATCCGTCAAAAACGGCGTTCGGTTGAACAGCAGTACGGGTTGCGGGCGTTTATTGGGGCAGGAAGATTACAACCGCAGCGTCACCCCACAACTCCGGGATTGAGTACGCCCGTAGCTGGTGGTAGCGTGGCTTTGGAGATAATTGCTTCCGGTAGAGAACGCGATTTACAGTCTTTGATTGCCCGAATTAGCCGTCCTGACCAAAAAATGACCGTAATTCACGGACCTTCGGGAGTTGGCAAAAGTTCAATTGTGACTGCGGGGTTGGTGCCAGCGCTGCAACAGCGGGCGATTGGCGACCAAATAGCGATTCCAGTAGTTTTGCAAATTTATACCGATTGGGTAAGTGAATTTGGCAAAGCTTTGGGGAATGCAATGCTTCCAAGAGGAGTTGCAAATGGTGCGATAGAATCTTTATCTGCACCAACTAGCCCTATAACTAAAGCTGGAATTTTTGAACTACTCCAAGAAAATGCTCGTAACAGCATTATTACAGTTTTAATTTTTGACCAAGTAGAAGAGTTTTTCTTTAGTTGTCCTAGTTCCAAGCAACAACAAGAATTTGATGCGTTTTTGTGCGATTGTTTGAATGTGGCGTTTGTGAAAATCATCTTGACCTTACGGGAAGATTACTTACATAAGTTGTTGGAATTTAAACAACTCCAAGCACTCGAACCTATCAACGATAATATTCTCGATAAAACGATTCGCTACCAACTTAATAACTTTTCCCGCGAAGATGCGAAGACGGTAATTCGCAGTTTGACGGAACGAACTCAATTTAATAAATTAGAACCTGCGTTAATTGATGCCTTAGTCAATGACCTCGCTGCCGAATTGGGAGAAGTTCGCCCGATTGAATTGCAAGTCGTTGGGGCACAACTCCAAGACGAACGTATTTTTACCCTTGCTAAATACGAACAATTTCGTCCCAACAAATTGATTGAGCGGTATATTCGAGAACTAATTAGCGAATGCGGTTCAGAAAACGAACGCGCAGCTTTACTGGTGCTTTATTTACTAACCGATGAAAATAAAAAACGTCCCTTTAAAACTCGTGCTGAATTAGCATCCGAACTTACCGAACTCGAAGACGTTAGCAAATTAGAACTAGTTCTAGAAATCTTAGTTCGTTCTGGGTTAGTCGTACTTTTTCCCGATAGTCCCGAACGCTACCAATTAATCCACGATTATATGGTGGATTTGATTCGCGCTATTCAACAAGCCGAACTCAGCTTGCAAGAACAAGTCAAAGAACTGCGGCAACAAGTTCAACAGCGCGAATTGGAAATTGCCCGTCTCAATAGCGAACTTCGCCACAATAACCATTCTTTATTCCAAGACACCCACCCGCAAACAGGTTCGGATTTATTAAGCGAATTAAAGGAACTGCGAAAACGCGAAGAGCTAAGTTCGATCGAACGCGATCGCTTGCTTGTGGAAATCGAGCAACAAAAGCTACAAGCCGAACTCATCGAGAAGGAAAAACAGCGCAGCAGCGAAGTTAAACTAAATCGCACTCTCAAAAACTTCCTTGCGGTTTCGATGTTGAGTATTTTCGCATTGATAATTTCCATCGGCATGGCAGCTTATCAATGGCGCAGAGCTATCATTACAGCTAGTGTTGCTGCGAGTGTATCGAGTGAATCGTTATTTGCTTTGGGTAAAGATATTGATGCTTTAAAGGAAGGATTACGGGCAGGTCGAAAACTCGAAAGAGCTTTTTTACCCGATGAAGCAACGCAGCAAATCGTCAGAACAGCGCTTTACCAAGCTACATACGGAATGCGCGAAATCAACCGTTTAGAAGGACATACAGCAGATGTTAACAGTGTCAGCTATAGCCCCAATAGCTTATTAATCGCCTCGGCAAGTAGCGATTATACCGTAAAGTTATGGCAGGCAGATGGTAAAAAATTACCAACTTTGCGGGGACACACCAAGCGCGTCAATAGCGTGGCATTTAGTCCCGACAGTCGGATACTGGTTTCGGGAAGTGGTGACGAAACTGTGAAGTTGTGGAATATTGACGGCAGCAATTTAGCGACATTTGCACCCCATGATGATGTCGTCAATGGTGTTGCCTTTAGTCCTGATGGACAAATTATTGCATCGGCAAGTGCCGATAAAACTTTGCGATTGTGGAGTCAGCAAGGTCAACTATTAACGACTTTGAAGGGACATAAAAAGGCTGTTATCGGTGTCGCATGGTCGCCCGACGGTCAAATTTTGGCTTCGACGAGTAGCGATAAAACCGTAAAATTATGGAATCGTAACGGTCAGCTTTTAGCGACTTTACCGGGACATGGTAGTACAGTTTTAGCAGTGGCATGGTCGCCCGATGGTCAAACGATTGCTTCGGGGAGTTTGGATGAAACTATCAAGCTGTGGAGTCGGGACGGTAAATTACTGCGAACTTTGTTAGCAAAAGATACAGTCACAAATGTAGCGTTTAGCCCTGACGGGCAAACACTTGCCTCATCGAGTGCAGATAAAACCGTGAAATTATGGAGTTTGAACGGGCAAGTGATAAAAGTTCTTAGGGGTCATAATGACTGGGTTAACAGCGTCAGTTTTAGTCCTGACGGGCAAACCCTAGCAACCGCAAGCCGCGACACAAATATTAAATTATGGCGTTGGAAATATGTACCGTTAAAAAGCATTCAAGCACATAGCCTTGAGGTGACAAAGTTGAGCTTTGCACCCCAAGGCAAGCTAGCTTCGGCGAGTGAAGATGCAACGGTGAAAATATGGAGTCAGGATAGTAAATTACAGCACACCTTATTGGGACATACAGGTGCTGTTTGGGACGTAAATTTTAGCCCCGACGCTCAAACTATAGCTTCAGCAAGTCGGGATCGGACAGTGAAATTATGGAGTCAAGATGGAAAATTACTCAAAACTTTGCTCGGACATGAAGATGTCGTATTAAGCGTTGATTGGTCCCCTGACGGTCAAATGCTCGCTTCGGCAGGTCGAGATAAGAGCGTGAGATTGTGGAGTCGAGACGGTAAACCCTTATTTAATTTATTAGGACATAGCGATGTCATCAACTGGGTTAGTTTTAGCCCAAGCGGTCAGTTGATTGCATCGGCAAGCGATGATAATACGGTAATTATTTGGGATAAAAATAACGGACAGCCAGTTAAAACTTTACGCGGTCACAGCCGTCCAGTATATGCTGTAGCTTGGTCAAATGATGGTAAAATTTTGGCTTCAGCGAGTCTGGATAGCACGGTAAAATTTTGGAGTTCGGACGGGGAAAAGTTTAAATCTTTAGATGGGAATGGTGAAAGCTTTATGGGTTTCACTTTCAGCCCCGACAGCCAAGCCATCGCCACCCTCAGCGATGATAAGGTAAAGTTGTGGAGTCTTGATGGTAAATTGCAACTTGTTATCAAAGCAAATAACGGCGAAACCTTTACAAGTATAACTTTTACACCCGATAGTAAAAGCCTAGTCACTGGCAGTAGTAGCGGCAAGTTGACTTATCACAATTTAGCAGATACCAATATTGATAACTTACTGAATGAAAGTTGTAGCTTATTAAAAGACTACCTCCGTAATAATACGAGAGTAGCCGAGGGCGATCGCGCTTTGTGTGATTAGGGAGTAGGCTCAACAAGACACGATAAAATACTAAGCACAACAATGCTAACTTCTATTGAACATCAAGAAACAACATCCCAAAAAGCGAACATTCTTTCTTTAGAGGATTTTCTCCAACATCCTGTGGAGGGTATGGAGTGGGTAGATGGTTTCTTAGTGGAAAAATATCCTCTAGAAGTGGAAAACGGAACTGTTGACAGCATGACATTACGACACAGCCAAATCCAACTAAGGCTAGGTTCTTACTGGAGAAATTATAAAATTTCTAGCAGTCAAGGTGGAGAAGTCTACACCGAAGCGCTGTGTAGAACCTTAGTGCAAGGTCGTCGTCCGGATGTTTCCTATTTGACTCCAGATTTACTAGCGCAATACGCAAATGCAGCTTCTCTCCCACAAAGCTTCCCATTAATTGGGGAAATTGCCTCTCCTGACGATAGTGGAGAAGAATTATTTGCCAAAGCAAAAGAGTATTTAGAATCAGGTTGCCAAGAAGTCTGGCTTGTTTATCCTGTTAACTTTTGGATTATTGTTATCACCAAACAACAGCATTTAATATTCACACAAGGCGAAACTGTTAGCACTCAAACAGTCCTCCAAGGCTTTAATGTTGCCATTGATGAATTATTAGCTTAAGTATTATGTTCCTTTAATCATGACTCGTTTGTTGGCTTTGAATTTCTGCAATTGTTTTTCTAAGCATTTGTTCTGTTTCTGACAATGCAGCTAATTTTTGGATTTCTTCCTTTTGCCGCAAAATTTTGTCTAAATATTTTTGAAAACAACTGCCATCTATCACCGATTGAAATAAGAGCATTGTATTCTTCGTCTGTCATTATTCTGCCAGTACTGTAGGGTGCGTTAGACGCAAGTCGTAACGCACCGTTATCAAGGGTTCGGTGCGTTACGAATCACGCTAACACACCCTACGTATCCGTTCAAAAATCAAATAGTAGTCCTATCGGTGTTAATTGTCAGAATGTGCATAAAAATACCCAATAATCTTTCCACTGGTTCAATCGATATTTCCACTGGATCAATATATAACTTTTGGTTTTCCAATCGCAAAAACTTCCACAGCACACCAGTCGTTACACAACCATAAATAACATCAACTTGATAATTTTCCCGCGCATTAAATATCTGTGCTGCTAACATTTCACTACCGCACTGACCCAAACCAAGATTAATATTTTCATTCTTAGCCTCAACAATCGACATGACTGGTGCGCTAATGTAGTATTGTTCGCTACTACGAGTAATCAAAAAATCTGGAGAACCGTTGAGTCCACGCGATGCATCAACGGTAAAATCGCTACCAGAAAATAACGCAATTTGATAATCCATCTTGCGCTTGACTTCGAGTAAAATCGGGGCAATAATCATCTCCGAACGCGCTTTTTCGCTGTTGATTGCAGTTGCTAACGGTAGCGATTCCTGCAATGTCATCGATAGTAATTCTGTTGGTAATGCAGGTTGTATATTAGGAAATAATCGAGTTTTTTCTTCTAAATTTAAATTAAAGTCTACAACCAGACTTTTAAGAGAAAATTGGCTGTATGGCATAAAACATGTACTCAAGTTTATTGTAGTTTATTGTAGGTTGGGTGAAGCGAAGCGTAACCCAACATTCTTATAAACTTAAATACCGACCAAACCATTCAGCCACTGCTTTCTCCATCTCTATAATATCTTCGCGTTGTTCGGGTGAAGTGTTTGCTGCCAAATCAATAGCATGTTTCAAATGCTCAAAAAGTCGTATTGATAACCTTCCTGAATAATTTGCATCTTTGTAATATACTTTTAGTGCTTCGTACAACGTTTCCACATCGTCCACATCGAAAGCCTCATCTTGAACACCATGTACAAATAAAATCGCAGGTGGTGGATTGCCTTTGACAATTTCTTTCGCACGGTTAACAAAATCAAGCCGAGTTTTTGCTTTCTGTGATTCCTCAGACCAAGAATATGTAGGTTGCAACCAAGGATATTGTTCTTTGAGCATTGCATAGGAATCTTGCATAAACCGCTCGTATGTATTTACTGCTGAGGCAAGGTCTTTTGTAACACCAGCTAATACGGCTGCTTGAATCGGGATGTTACTTTCTGTCAAAGCTAAAAGCGCAGCTAAACCGCCCGCTGAGAATCCAAATATACCAATGCCCGCATTGGTGTCAATATTGCAGTGCTTTTGCAAAGCTTCAACCACCTTTGGTAATTCCTGCACTGCTGGTTCAATTACGGGTAGAAGCAGTTGCAGTACGTAATCTTGCAGCTGACGACGCATTAATTCTTCTAAGCCAGGAGAACGTTTACCAAATAACGGTAATCCAAGGTAGGCTTTCCAAGCTTGAATTTCTTGTAAGGGAAAAGCTTCTGCAATATCCACTTCAGCATTTGGCGAACCGAAACCATGCCAAAAAATGATTAGAGGGGCAGGGCGATCGCGGTTTTGAGGTGGACGCAACAGCAGAGGGACACCAGCTAATTCCAGCGTTTCGATATCGGACATTAGTATCTCCGGTAGTGCAGTTAGTGACAAAATTTTCGGCTAAAACAATTGGTAATCTTAGATTAGGAGGGGGTAGTTTTTATTATTGTTATAGCGTTTCCCTTTCTTTGTGAGGTACAGTCGTAGGGGCTATTCTGTGCTGTGCCCCTACATCTTGGACGAAGCGAGTGTACCTCATTAAACTGAGAACCGCTATAAGTCAACCTATAAGTTGTGAATACGCGATAATAGTATAAACCTGATTTGCATTCCTTAAACCTTTATGCAGTTTGAGCGGGACAAAGATTTAAAAAGTACCTCTCGTACTAATTGGGAAGCATTAGATTCAATGTCCGATGATGATATTGATTATTCTGATATTCCACCTTTAACAGACAAATTTTTCGAGAAGGCAATTTTAAGGATTCCAACTTCTCAAGCAAAAAATTTAGTGCAACTCGATCCAGATGTGATGGAATGGTTTCAAGCACAGGGTGTGGAATACAAAACCATTATTAATTCTTTGTGACGTCGTCATATTAAAAGTAGTGGTAACAAGAAAACTGCCTATAGCAGTTCCCAACCAGGTGAGGTACATATGTAGGGGCGCAAGGCATTGCGCCCTTGTCTTGGTGTAAAATGGCTGTACCTCATGAGACTGGGAAACGCTATAACTAACCTATAGCCTAGCTTGTTCTTCCTGCACATTTATTACATTCTCTCAGTCCTTTTCTAACAAATACAGTTGGACATTAATATCTCCGGAAGTAAAAATTTATAGGGTGCGTTACGCTTTCAGCTAACGCACCCTACTTGTTATTTCTTCTCCTTCGCTACTTCTTCCTGATGCGGAAGAGTTGGGTGTTCGGCTGAATATTTGGCAACAATCTGCGACATCTCCGGATTGTACAGTCGCAAATAATTCCAATAATTACCAAAAACTTGCCGAACGTAATTTTTAGTTTCGTCGAAGGGGATATTTTCGACAAAATCATCGGGGTCGTCTTTGGGCAAAATCGTCAACCACTTGGAAACATTACCCGGTCCCGCATTGTAAGATGCGATCGCCAGCAATGAATTTTCTTGATATTGGTCGTGGGTATGTCCCAAATACCACGTTCCCAACATAATATTGTTGTCCGGGTCTTCAAGCTTGATGTTCTTGATATCCTGCTTAATTTGCGGTGCGATGAATTTAGCAGTTGCTGGCATCACCTGCATCAACCCGGTTGCACCCGCAGTGGATTTTACATCTTTCTCGAAGCGCGACTCTTGACGCATCACTGCTGTCACCAACAAAGGATTTACCTTGTGTTGTTGCGACCACTTCTCAATTTTTTTGATGTAAGGTAACGGGTAACGCGCTTGCCAGTAGGTAATTTGTTGCTTCAAACCTTGATATTGCGTCAAGTCATCGGGTGTATCGCGGTCTTCTAGTTTAGAAACTGTGTCAATACCGCGTAGGTTTTTACCATTCGCTAATTGCATCAACCCTTCCGTAAACTGTTCGGCTACCGTTGGCTGCATTTTATTCAGGAACTCAGCTTGCCATTGCAACCAAGCATCGCGGTCTTGTCCCAGCAGATACAATTCCTTAAATGTCTCCGAACCTGCCGACGGCACCGGACGCACCAACTCGACAACTTTCGGGTTCATATCGCGGACATTGTTAAAGTTACCAACATCTAACCCTAAAACTCCCGCCGAACGCCAAGCATAATACGAGTAAGGAAATTTACTTACTGTATACTCGTAAGCCTGCTTTGCCTCGTTGGTTTTACCAAGCTTGCTTGCCCATTTTCCAACCCAGAAACTCGCACGCGGTGCCAAAATGCTGTCGGGGCTATCGGTGGAAATTGGTTCTGCCCATTGCCAAGCTGCTTTGTAATCCTTCGCTTTAGCTTTATCTAGAGCGACTTTCCAGCGATACTCGGCGGCTTCCTCGGTACTACCAAACTTGTCAACCAACAATTTTAGTGCCGCATCTGCACCTTTGTTGTCGTTTTGAGCTTTAAAGATTTCGGCTTTTTTCGCCAGTGCCGTTCCTGCTTTGGCAGGGAATTTACTGACAACTCGGTCGAGGTAAGGTAGTGCTTCTTGCCTGGTTCTGGCAATTTCAGCCATTCGCAGTAGCCCCGTACCCGTTTCCGGCGCTTCTGGAAACTCCGTTATCAATGCTTGATAGCCAGCTCTTGCTTGTTCGTTTTCTCCGCCAACTTGCAAACCGCGTGCCACACGATAGAGATTGCGAGCAGTGCGAGGCGCTTTGCTATATGCTCTCGAAGCTTTGCCAAATTCATTTTTCTCCCAATATGCCGCGCCCAAAATTTCCCAATCTGCGGGTTTTAGGGTGGGGTCGTTGGCAAGTTGGTCAAGTACCTCAACAATGCCGGGTTGGTCGAAGGAATGCTTTGCCAACGCTAGCTGCAATTGGGGTTGGTTGGGGTTTTGACCCAGACGCTTTTTGATGATTTCCCACGTTAGTGGATGCGAAGGAAATTGCGCGATCGCTTTGTCTTGATATTGAGGCGTGCCAATCAAATACAAGGCTTTGGCTGTGGCAGGATGCGTTGGATAGTCTTTGACGACCTTTTGCCGTAGGTCAGAAGCTTTGCCATCCTCGCCCAAGAGTTCGTGCGCTTGTGCCTGACGCAGCAAGGCATAGGGCGCAAGTAGGGGATAATCATTATCTAGACCATCGAGCCATTTCAGAGCCGTTTTGGCATCCTTTTTCTCGATGAAATCGCTTGCCAACAGATACCGAGCGCGGTTGCGGTCTGCGGACTGCGAACCCTTGGCTATAGCTTCGAGTTTTGCCGCCCGGTCTTGTGCCGATTGTACAACCAGTGGTAATACAGCAGATTTGGCTTTAGTTTCTTCAGACAGTAACTCGGTTTTGTTTCTGCCCTTGAACAAATTGCCAAAGCTTTTACCAATTTCCGGGGCTGAAACCATTGCTCCAGCTAGGAAGGCGCACAAGGAAGCACCCGCAATCAGAGAAATTTGCTTTTTTTGTAGCTTCTTCAGCATGATACCCGCTGAAAACGACATTAATAATCTTTGAAAATAGCATCACTGGAGGTCGGAAACACCAAATTTTAAGTTTAGATTTTAAATTTAAGATTGGTTGCCCGAAATCAAGCATTCAAGTGACCTTCTCAATAGTCTACATTCGCATGTGCATTTCGGGGATCGTTCCTTAACTTTGATTTTTATTTTTTATTGAGATAAATTTTGTCATTTCTGTTTGTCATTTAATTAGTCATTTCTCGATTAGCGTATAATATGTATCTCTAATCTGTTTTTATACATTATAGCGATTGAAAGACAAGACCCCCAACCTGCTCCCGTCGTTCTTCTTATTTCTTACAGGAATGTTACTTCCAGTTAATTTATGATAGTGCCAGCCATTTGCGCGAAGCAGCGCTTCGCTATCGCATTTGCTCCATTCAGAAATAGAATATTCGATAAACTGCTAAAATTTTTAGCTTCAGGTTTTTAGACAATATTTTTTTCTCGTGTTAAATATATTAAGTATTTATTCTCATAGAGCCGACTGGAAAAAACTTCACTTTTTTCCATAGCAATTAATTTTTAGATACCCGTACATACAGTAGATTGCAAGTAAATGAAGTACAGATATGAAGTATAAAAACCATATATAAAGCCTTTTTTGCTTCCTAATTCTGTCTCCTATCTTCTGAATCCTCTTGATTTATAAGACTAAAAAGATACATTAACATTACTAGTGACGCGCAGAACGGATTCTTGTTGAAATGTTCGTTTATAATTTGCGATCGCTTCAGAGACCATTTGATTTTTTGCCAAACTCTTTTCGTAAATCAAAATCACTAGCTTTGTCTTTTCCTGGCTGAGTTTGCCCGACTTATTCATATACTGTCCGTAGGCATCTTTAACAGTTAACCCTTCTCGAAAGCGGGGTGTTATTACACCGTTTAAAAATTGCTGCCATTCAGTTTCAGATACAACCCCGGACGGTTTTGATAAACCAAAGTACAATTCTTCTTGGACAAAAATTTTTTTATTTGAGTTTAAAATCGGCGATTGAGATGTATAAGGTTGAGTATTAGCCAGAATATTCGAGCAACCAGGAGTAATAAAAAAAAGACTTACGATTAATAGCTTATTTAAGCTTTTTTGGCATTCGGATTTTAGCGATTGATTTTTCCTTTGTATGGAAATGAGGGAATATTGATGCATGATAATAATTGTTGGGTTTAGATATCACTTCACCTTACTGTTCTAAAATTCCCAACAACTATAGCAATCCGCAATCAATATTCATCCCCGACAAATAAACGTGCGTCGGGGAGCTAAATCTTTCATCGATTAGCGTGTATGTAATCAACAAAGTAGAATTTTGGAACTAGCCAAAATTTCAGCCAACTGTAAACACTTAAACCCAATAATGCCGAAATAATCAAAGGCAAACCGAGTTTAAGTCGCATTGCATCCGGAAGAATAGCAACGAAAGCAACAGTAATTGCAAAATACCCTAAAAGCACTATCTGCAACCGCTGAATATTTTTCAAAGCACCCTGACAACTGCTGCAATGCTGGGTATGTTGTTTATAGCGATTTAAAACTGCTTCGCGGTTATCGTTGATACTTGTGTAGTTTACGGTGTCAATTCCAACTTTTTTCCAAGGCAGTTCCCCGTTAGAATACTTATGGAACCAATTCCGAAACTCAATTACTAAACGGTCGGCAGTCGTTGGCATCTTGTAAGCTGTGTTCCAGCTTTTTACACCTTTTTTTTGCAAAAGATACTCTTGCTGCTGGAGAAGAATCATATCTCCATCGATTACTTGATTGCGGTTTTGAATATGGTCCCACCACCTGGGTACAAGCTTATGTACAGTTTTGGCAAAGTTGCGGGGAAAGAACCCAATAATCCTCGATTTACCGGGAGTGGTGGGAATGCAGTAGGTAAGAAGTCCCAATTTTTTACCTTCATTTCCGAATGCAATCGCATATTCTAATCGACATGGTGGTTCAAAAGTAATTTTACTTTTGAAACCTTTATCGATTGTCACTTCGATTAAGTTTTGTGTCGATTGCTCAATTTTGATCGGGATAGGTGAAGCTTTTTCGCGGTTTCCTTGGATACCATGATGGGCAAAAGGTACGTGACTGGGGTCTGCAACATTCTCGACTAAGGTTTGCCAATCATATTCTAAATCGCGGACAAACGTAGACCAAACAAACCCCTGACTGGCATCGATAAGAGGTGACAGTGGTAAAGGGGTATTTGCTGCTTGTTCTTTGGAATCAGCATCTAACCAAACCCAGAGTAAATCTTGTTCTTGTTTTACTGGTAATGCTGCAACACATAGATTATGCTGATTTTTAGTCACGAGGTCGGGATTGTCAGCTTGGGGAATGTGAGTGCAAATTCCTTGAGAGTCAAACTGCCAACCGTGATAGCTGCACATTAAATTGCCTGTTTCATCAATTCTTCCTTCGCTGAGTGGTGCAAGACGGTGCGGACATTGGTCTAAAAATACTTGGTAATCAGATGACTTTGGTTTCCAAACTACTAGACGGATTCCTAAGATAGTTACCGGAGTTGGAATTTTTGAATTGAGGTCTTCTATAGGTGAGATAGGATACCAATGTTGAAAAAAGTTGAATTCAGATTGCATTTTAGTCCCAATTGATAAAAATCTAGTCCCTTATTTAATTATCTTTAACTCTATTTTTACAGAAGGATACAATGTGCCAAAAGCAGGTGGTAGAGTCAGACAACTAGCACGCGATCGCAAAAACGAAGCTTCACTACGCTTCTTTGGTGTTTTTATATTAGTATTCGCTCCCTTGCTAATTTTATGGCTGATGCCAAAAGCTTTAGGATTGGGAGTATTAATTTTAATTGCTTGTTGGGTTGGTGCAGCTTTACTTTGGCAGCAAGGGCAAAAACTATTGATTCGTGCTAAACAAGCAAATCAAGGTGCCCAAGGTGAAGAACAAATCGCAAAGCTTTTAGAAACTCTCGAAAATCAAGGTTGGGAAATAGTATATAACCTGCGGTTGAAGCGTTGGGGAGATGCAGATGCGGTTTTACGTTCCCCTAAAAGCAATTATTTTGTCATCGATGTTAAGAGTCATAAAGCCGGAGTTTTTTTTGATGGTAATATGCTCAAGCGACGTTACGGCAAGCAGGTTCGTGATTTCGATCGTAACAAAGATTTTTTAAACGACATGAGGGGACAAGCCAGCACCCTACAAGAGATGAAAGGGGTAATCGTGCAACCAATTATTTGCTTTACTCAAGCAAAGCTAGAAAAAATCGATTGGCAAAAGCCGATTAATGGTGTGTATGTCGTCAAAGCTACTAATTTATTAAGTTTATTAGATTCCTTAGAAAGTAGGGAGTAGGGAGTGGGGAGTAGGGAGTAGGGAGTAGGGAGTTAAGAGTTAGGAGTTAGGAGTTAGGAATTAAGAGTTAGGAGTTATTTGTCAAATTCCTTCTCCCTTTCCTCTTACCCTTTCCTTCATCTTTCTCCCCTTCTCCCCTTCCCTCCCTACTCCCTATAATAATTATCAGAATTATTGAAAGGCAATCGGTAAAATACTTGTCACAATAAGTGAGAGTGCGTATCTTTATATTTTTAAATGTTTTCGCAACAAAAAGCTCGGACGAGCCTTGTCTCATCCTCTAATTGGTCAATCGAAGAGTTACCAGGATTAAGCGAACAGGATAAATTGCAACTTCACAATTGCAGTATTTCCACTACTAAACAACTAATTCAACAGGGTAAAACCCCACAAACTAGGGTAGAACTAGCAAACAAATTACAAGTTCATCTTCAGTATGTAAATAAATGGATAGCACTGGCAGATTTAGCACGAGTGCCAAGTGTGGGAACGCAATATTGCGGGTTATTACTTCATGCTGGTGTCGGGTCGGTAACGCAATTAGCAGAAACTCCAACGCAGCGTTTGTACAAACAAGTGTTGCGCTTCCAGGTGGCAACGATGCAGCGACGCGATTTGTGTCCTGCGGTAGAAATTGTCCAGCAATGGATTCAACAAGCAAAGCAGATTGGTTAGTTGTCAGCGGTCAGTGGTCAGTTGTCAGTTGTCAGTTGTCAGTGGTCAATTGTTAGTTGTCATTATTTATTCCTAACTCCTAACTCCTAACTCCTAACTCCTAACTCCTAACTCCTAACTCCTAACTCTCCCCCTTCATACCAATACCCCATTCAGGAAAATATCAGCAAGTCCTTCTGCCATTTCCTGCATTTGTTGGGGTGAAGCGTCAGGTTCCATGATGGTGCTGTCCGAAAAACCTGCAACTGCAAACATTCCTAAGAACACCTTCGAGACTAATTTCGCATCCATCTGGCGATAGACTCCTTTATCCATTGCTTCTTGGAAAAAAGCTTCAGCGACATTCGTCATTTTCTCGATGACTTCGGATTGAATGCGATCGCGTAAATCGGGATGAAATTGGGTTTCCATAAAGCAAACCTTCATCATCTCGGCGTTTTTTCGCATATTCCACATGCGTCGTCGCATGACCTGGGCAACTGCTTTGTAGCTGCCCATTTCACTCAATTCGGTAAGTAAATCGGTGAGAATTTCTACCCAACCTTGGGTTGCAACTTCAACTAAAATCGCCTTTTTATTAGGAAAATGACGAAATAACGTTCCTTCTGCCACACTTGCAGCCGCAGCTAAGTCGCGGGTGGTGGTACCATCAAATCCTTGTGCCGCAAATAAGCGTTGTGCCGCATCTAAAATACGGGTACGGGTTTGTGCCTCGGAAGGTGGGGTAGAGTTAAACACGCGCATAAAAGTTTATGTGATATTTATTCGGTATTGACTATGTAGCATTGTCTAATGCCAAACACGGTAAGTAGCGAAAGCTTAATACAAGATTAAGGAGCTAATTTGAAATTAGGGGCTAGAAGTTAGAGATTTGGGGTTAGAAAGCCTATTTTTATTTACAATGGTGATTTTGATAGTGAAAAGATATGCGAAGACAGCGCAACTACGAACGAACTTATTATTTATGAAATTAAAACGAACGATACACAAAAGCATAAATCAACAATTGATGCAATTGCGTCAGTTCATATTAACTTTTCTAACAGTTGTTTTTCTTTGGTGGGGACTATTTCCAGGGGTTGCAGTTGCTAGGACTCAAACCCCTACTTCATCCCAAAAACCCTATCTCGACCGCGTAATTAAAAATCTCACTGAATTTCGCTTGGACAATGGCATGAAATTCCTGGTTTTGGAACGTCATCAAGCGCCTGTAGTTTCTTTTGTTACTTATGCTGATGTTGGTGGTGTCGATGAAGTTACTGGAAAAACTGGACTAGCGCACTTTCTCGAACATTTAGCATTTAAGGGTACGTCGCGGATTGGTACAGAAGATTACCAAGCCGAAAAACCTTTACTCGACCGCTTAGAACAATTAGATAGTCAAATTCGTGCTGCCAAAGCTGCTAAAAATACTCAAGAAGTTGCCAAACTCCAAGCTGCCTTCAAATCTGTCGAAACTGAAGCAACCAAAATTGTCAAGCAAAACGAACTGGGGCAAATCGTCGAACAAGCGGGAGGAGAAGGATTAAATGCCACCACCTCCACCGAAGCAACTCGTTATTTTTACAGCTTTCCTGCAAATAAATTAGAACTGTGGATGTCGTTGGAGTCGGAACGATTTTTAGAACCCGTACTTAGCCGCGAGTTTTATAAAGAAAAGGATGTCATTTTAGAAGAACGTCGCTTGCGGGTAGAAAATTCGCCTATCGGTTTGATGGTAGAAAAATTTACCGATGCCGCATACAAGGTTCACCCCTATAAACGTCCGGTAATTGGCTACGACGAAGATATTCGCAACCTCACACCGACCGATATCAGGGAGTTTTTTGCTACTTACTACGTTCCGAGTAACTTGACCGTTGCGATTGTCGGTGATGTCAATCCAGCGCAAGCAAAGCAACTGGCACAAACTTACTTTGGACGTTACCAATCCAAACCCAAACCAAAGTCACAAGTTGCTGTCGAACCCAAACAAGCCCAAACGCGGGAAGTAACTTTACAATTACCTTCGCAACCTTGGTATTTAGAAGGATATCACCGTCCGGCAGTTACCCATCCCGACCAGCCTGTGTATGACATTATTGGCAGGTTATTGAGCAATGGACGGACTTCGCGGCTGTATAAATCGTTGGTTGAGGAGCAGAGGTTAGCTTTATCGGCACAAGGTTTCAGTGGCTTTCCTGGGGATAAGTACCCTAATTTAATGTTATTTTACGCACTAACTGCTCCCGGTCGTTCGGTCGATGAGGTGGCAGCAGGATTACGGAAGGAAATTGAGCGTTTGAAGGTTGAAGATGTGACTGCAACTGAGTTACAGAGGGTGAAAACGCAAGCGCGGGCTGAGTTGATACAGTCGCTTGATTCTAATATGGGTATGGCGCAGCAGCTATTGGAGTATGAGGTAAAAACTGGTTCGTGGCGAAATTTGTTTAAGCAGTTGGAACAGTTGGCTGCGGTGCAGGCTGCGGATGTTCGACGGGTAGCAAAGGCTACGTTTACGCCGGAGAATCGCACGATTGGTAAGTTGTTGTCGAAATAGGTGGGATGTAGGGGTGGGGTCTCCCCGCCCTGCCTCAATGACAATCCACAAACCACAATCATTAACAGGGGTCTCCCCGCCCTGCCTCAAATCCACAAACCACAATCATTAACAGGGGTCTCCCCGCCCGGTTTTCACGACAATCCAAAAACCGCAATTATTAACATTAATTGAATTAGAAGTAACGAACCACAAAGGACACAAAGGGCACGAAGTAAGAATATGAGAGTGAAGAAGGGTTTTATTTATACGTTTGTATTGTGTTGTGCGCTATTAGTTTTGTGCTTCAATTTTTCTGCGATCGCACAGGTACAAGCAAAGCATTATACTGAGTTACAGTTGCCGCCGCTGCCGGAGGTGAAATTACCTAAGTACGAGCGGATGGTGTTGAAGAATGGCATGGTTGTGTATTTGATGGAGGAACATGAGCTACCGTTGATAAATGGGACTGCCATAATTAGAACCGGGGATAGGTTTGAACCTGGGGATAAGGTTGGGTTGGCACAAATTATGGGAAATGTGATGCGAAGTGGTGGGACTTTGCGACATTCAGCCGACGAACTTAATCAGATGTTGGAACAACGTGCGGCTTCGGTGGAAACTGGTGTTGGCGACTCGATGGGAAGCGCTGGTTTTCAAACTTTAACTGAAGATTTGGATACGGTGTTTGGGTTATATGCGGAGGTGTTGCGCCTTCCTGCGTTTGCACCTGATAAGTTGGAGTTGGCTAAGTCTCAGGAAAGTGGTAATATTGCACGTCGCAATGATAGTCCGGAAGGTATTGTCCAGCGCGAATTTCAAAAGTTGATTTATGGTAATGCGAGTCCTTATGCACGCACTACGGAGTATGCAACCCTAAGTAAGATTAGCCGCGATGATTTGCTGAAGTTTTATCAGCAGTATTATTACCCGAATAATACGATTATGGGCATTGTCGGGGATTTTAATTCAAGAAAAATGAAATCGCTAATTGAAGCAAAGTTTGGCGATTGGAAACCTAGCCCGACACCGATTAAACCGCAGTTACCAAAGGTTACGCAAGCGAATGCAGGTGGTGTGTTTTTTGTCAATCAGCCGCAGTTAACGCAAAGTAACGTGTTGATTGGTCACATTGGTGGAGAGTTTAATAGTCCCGATTATGCAGCGTTGGATGTATTGAATGGGGTATTGAATGGGTTTGGAGGCAGGTTATTTAATGAAGTGCGATCGCGTCAAGGTTTAGCATATTCGGTATACGGTTATTGGAGTCCGAAGTTCGATTATCCGGGTTTATTTATTGCAGGTGGGCAAACTCGTTCGGATGCAACTGTACAATTTGTCAAAGCTATCCAAACCGAAATCAAACGTTTGCAAAGCGAAGTGGTGACATCGAAGGAATTGGCTTTTGCTAAGGATTCGACTTTAAACTCGTTTGTGTTCAACTTCCAAGACCCATTTCAAACGTTATCGCGGTTGATACGCTACGAATATTATGGCTATCCGTCTGACTTTTTGTTTAGCTACCGTCGTGCAGTCGAAGCAACTACTGCTGCTGATGTCCAACGGGTAGCAAAAAAATACCTCAAACCAAATAATTTAGTCACGCTTGTAGTCGGAAATCAAACCGCTATCAACCCCCCCTTAAATCAATTGACTGCAAAGGTTACACCTATCGATGTGACAATTCCAAAAATTTAAGAAAGTAGGGAGTAGGGGGGCGGGGTGTGCAGTCTGGGGTG
>CAXTCQ010000100.1:0-26129 GCA_964242965.1 uncultured Calothrix sp.
GATGAGGAGAAGGGGGGGATGAGGAGAAGGAGAAATTATTTTTACTTGTAATTTCCCTACTCCCTACCTCCCTACTCCCTACTCCCTACTCCCTAATTACTGCCAAATCTTGATTGTGTCGTCATCGCTGGCACTGACTATGGTTTTTCCATCGGGGCTAAAGGCAACGGCTCGAATGTAGCTGTCATGACCATTGAGCGTGCAAATTTCTTTCCCCGTACCGACATGCCAGAGTTTAATAGTGTTGTCCCAGCTACCACTGACCAAAATTTGAGCGTCTCGATTGAAGGCTACTGAGGAAACGGTGGCACTATGGCGTTTGAGGGTACAAATTTGTCTGCCTGTAGCGACTTGCCAGACTTTAATTGTGCAATCGCTGCTACCACTAACTAGATTTTCGCCTTCGCGGTCGAAGGTAATCGAATTAACAAAGAATGAATGACCTGTAAAGGTGTGTATTTCACGACTAGTATTAACGTGCCAGAGTTTAATGGTGCAGTCATTACTAGCGCTGGCGAGTAGCTTACCGTCGGGGCTAAAGGCTAAGTCCGATACTGAATCGGTGTGACCTTTGAAGGTACAAATTTCTTGACCTGTACTAACTTGCCAAAGTCTGATAGTCGAATCAGCGCTACCACTAGCGAGGAGTTGTCCATCGGGGCTAAACCTAACGCTGTTAACCCAGTTGAGATGAGCGTTGATGGTGCGTATTTTTTTACCCGTACTGACTTGCCATAATTTCACAGTATTGTCCCAACTGCCGCTGGCAAGGGTTCGTCCGTCGGGGCTGAAGGCTAGCGTCCAGACGGATTCGATATGTCCAGAAAACCAGCGACCGAGGTGACGTATTTTTTTAGCAGTATGTAATTGCCACAGCTTGATAGTGCGATCGCTGCTGCCACTAGCAATAATTTGCCCGTCCGGACTGATTGCTAAAGCATAAACCATGCCCGCATGTCCTTTGATTGTTTGGACGCATTCCCATATTTGCTGCGGTGCAATAATTGTCGGGGCTGGTTTTCCATGTGAGGTAATAGGGATAGCAGGTAAAGAACTGTAAGTACTACTACTGCCAGAACTTAATAAACTTACCCATTCGCGCACTGACTGCGGACGATATTGTGGCTGCATCGTCATCCCCTGCATAATGGCTCGATTCACGCGATCGCTTATACTCGGATTAAATGAGTGCGGTGGTTTAAGCAAAGTATTCCGATTGCGCTCGTCGGCACTCGTCGGAATTACGCCAGTCAGCAAAGTATATAATGTTGCTGCTAACCCGTAAACATCAATGTATTCTCCCCGTGGTGCTTCTAATTCGTACTGTTCGGGAGGGGCAAATCCAGGAGTGCGATAGACTGTATGTCGTTGTATTAACCCTGGTACAAACTCTCTGGCAATTCCAAAGTCAATCAATACTGCTTCTAATTTACCTTCACGAATCATAATGTTACGCGGCTTAATATCCCGATGCAGCAAGCCTTTGGCATGAATTACTGTCAATGCATCGCTAATTTGCCGAATATAAAGGACAGCCTCGTTTTCAGACAATATTCCCCTAACTTTAAGTATTTTGCCTAAATCCTCGCCGGCGATGTACTCCATCACCATGCAGGGTAAATCAGACTCATCAAATATATTTTCGATTTGCACGACATGCGGATGACGGCAAACCGCAAGTCGAACTGCTTCCGAGCGAAAATCCTGCCGCAATTTTTCGCGGTGTGGTTTCCAGGCACGGTCGTTGAGAATTTCCTCTTTGAGTGTTTTAATGACTCGCAGTTGATTCGCTTGGTTTCTGGCAAGGAAAGTAATACCAATTCCGCCTTCACCAAGCTTTCGTTCGATAAAGTAGCGTCCCCCAAATAATGGTTGTCCTGGATTCCACACCATTCGTAATAAACCTTAAATAATCTTAATAGGGAGTTAGGAGTTAGGAGTTAGGAGTTATGAGTTATGAGTTAGGAGTTATGAGTTATGAGTTATGAGTTAGGAGTTACCTTCCCCCCTTCCCCCTTCTCTTTTTCCATTAACCGACAAGTATTCAGGAGTAGGGGATAGCCAGTATCTAATACCTGACTTAAACAAGTCATATTTGTTTACGTCCACTTATTTAGCTTAAAACCTTGTTCGGTTAAGCTGTTGGACTTGAATCAGTATTAACCAAAAAATTCGATAGGATCGAAGAAGCATTTAAATAAAGAAAATCATTATCATAGGTATTCACCGGGGTAATGATGTTTGAATGTCTAGATTTAAAATTGTTAAAGTGCGGAATAAGAACAAAAATACCATTTTTTTAATGGCAAATTTAGTACATAGCTCTACACTTGATGTATGTAGAATTGGAATATATTAAAGTTGTATAAAATTCTAAGTTTGTTAATGACTCACAAATTAAAATTTATGAAACCAATTTACTTACTAGTTACTTACGCAGTCAGAATAGGAGCAGAGATGTTGCAATTTGTATCGAATAACTTACTTATAGTGAATTATTCTATCAATTGACCAAAAGAACTGTTAGCTGATAACGCAATTAATAAAAATTAATATCTACCGCGTGGCATAGGTTGAAAGTAGATTAAATTAAAAATAGTACAAATTGATTCTGTAATTTTGTTTTATTGTTAATCAAGTTTAATCGGGTTTGACGTAAAGTTGCAATTCCCAAATAGTCAGTTATTAAATGTTTAGGAGTAAGAATTATGTTAGGCAACCTACGTTTGAGGCAAAAATTCACAGTTCTACTAGTCGTAATATTAGTATTAGGTTTGAGTCTGAGTGGATTTGCGCTATCTTCATTACTCAGACAAAATGCCAAAGATGATATTGCAGCGACTGGTTTGATGTTAATGGAAACAATGACTTCGGTTCGGAAGTATACTAGCACTCAAATTAATCCCGAACTGGTTGATAAATTAGAAACTAAATTTTTACCGCAGACAGTACCTGGGTATTCTGCGCGTGAAGTTTTTGAAGTTCTGCGTAGCAAACAAAACTATCGAGACTTATTTTATAAAGAAGCAACGCTTAATCCGACAAATTTACGCGATAAAGCTGATAGTTTTGAAGCTACGATTGTTGAGCGTTTCCGCAATGACAAAAACTTAAAACAATTAAGCGATTTTCGGAAAGTTTCGGGTGGAGATATTTTTTATATTGCGCGTCCGCTAGCGATTCCGGAAGCAAGTTGCTTGGTTTGTCATAGCACGGTGGAAGCTGCACCAAAAAGCATGATTGACCGTTATGGAAGTGCAAATGGATTTGGATGGCAATTAAATGAAATTGTTGGCGCTCAAATTATATCAGTACCGGCAAGTAAAGTCATTGAAAAAGCCAATAAATCGTCGTTTGTAATTGTCGGAATTGTTTCAACAGTTTTTATCGCGGTAATTTTGTTAGTAAATTTATTCTTAAATCGACAGGTAATTCGTCCGTTGAAACGGATTACTCGTGTTGCCGAAGAGGTGAGTACAGGACATATGGATGTTGAGTTTGACAATTTTGCGAATGACGAAATTGGCAACTTGGCAAAAGCGTTTAAAAGAATGCAGTTTAGTTTAGAAATGGCAATGAAACGACTCAAGCGATCGCACGGGGGTACGGAAATGTAAAAGGGGAGAGAGGGGGAGAAGGGGAGAAGGGGAAAAGGGGAGATGTAAACTAGTAATTATTAACTCCTAACTCCTAACTCCTAACTCTCTACTCCCTACTCCCTAACTCTTAAATAAACTGCGAGTAAATTCAATTGCATCTTCAGGATTTGGAATTTCTCGCGCTAGAGTTTGTACAAAGTGATAAGGAGAAGCATCGGGGTATTCGACTAATATTTCCTCGATGATGAACTTTGCCATTGGACCAATATAGAAAGCTAAATTTTGTTGACACTGGGCAATAAATTTGGGTTCGAGTGAAGATATTTGGGGAGTTGGAATATTTTTATTCGAGGTATTACTTAAAATACTATGCTGGGGTTGATTGTCAAAATAATATGTTGTTCCTAAATTCTGTTCGTTGGTATATACAGTTGGTGGAATATCTTCGACTTGAGTAAACCCTTTCGATAAAGGTATTTTTGGTGCTGTTAAATCTTCGAGGTCGGCTAAAACTTCCTGTGATGTTTGATATCGATACTTGGGGGTATCAGCAAGCATTTTATTGAGAATTTTAGCAAAGCGATCGCTTATATTTGTATAGAACTGCCATTTCCATTCTAATGAATATTGATCCATCAAAAAGGAAGGGTCACGACCTGTTAATAAAACGATTGCGGTTACACCTAATGCATACAAATCGCTGCTGGGAGAACACAACCCAATGCTAATTTGTTCGCGGGGTGCATATCCAACTTTTCCAACTAATGACATTTTACCTACAAATGTTATTGCTTCGCCATTATTAATGTCGTTAAATTCCGCAACTTGCTTTCCAACACCGAAATCAATTAATACAGGTAAATTTCCTCCTGAAGGCAACATAATATTGTCCGGAGAGATATCGCGGTGAATGATATTATGCTCGTGAACGTAATCCAATATGGGTAATAAATTTTTTAGCCATTCGATGACTTCATCTTCATAAAAAGTCCGTCCTTGAAGTTGGCGATCGCGTAGTAAGGTAGAATATGTTTTACCATCTACATATTCCTGCACTAAAAATAACCTGCCATCACCTTCAAAACACGCTAAAAAACGTGGAATTTGAGGATGTTCGAGTTTGTGCAAAATCTTAGCTTCGCGTTTGAACAAATTACGGCATCTTTCTAAGGAGTTTTCACCCGTTCCAACTGGTGCAAACTCCTTGAGGACGCAGGGTTCGTTGAAACGACGTGTATCAAATGCTAAATATGTTCTTCCTAAACCTCCCTGTCCGAGAAGCTTTTGGATGATATAACGATTATCAATTATAGTTCCAGATGCGATTTCTGAACCTGCCATATAAAATTGAGTCATAACGTCTTTCTCCTAGCTATTTGGTATAAATAACTGGTTATTTGATTGATAAGTAGCAACGCACTCGGTTGCTTGATGCAAAGTACAGTTACTTACTTACTTTTATGCGTAGTTTTACTCTTACTATAGCCAATTATTAGTTAGCACAAACTTCACTTGCTCGCGGTTACATAATCATGCGCCAAATTACTTATCGGGCTAACTACTATTAATAACGCAGAGACAATATTAAATATTGTAAAAAATTAAGGGTGTAGGGGACTGAATTACTTCAATAGATTCGATAGGATTTTTAAATTATTTATCAGACACTAGATTCCACGCTTCTGCAATCAATCGCGATCTGCGAACGCGATCGCAACTACAATTAGATTGCGATATAATTAACAACTTACTGCTAAATTATTTAGTTGTAGGGGTTGTTGCAGGGGTTGTTGTAGGAGTTGCAATAGGGGTTGTTGTAGGAGTTGCGACAGGGGTTGCTGTAGTTGTGGGATTAGGAGTTGCTTGGAAAAGCAAAGTCACGGGTGTTGACTTAACTTTTTCCTCAAGCGGTCGAACTTTTTCAACTAACTGAATAAATTGATTGTAATTAGGTATTTTGGCTGCGGGGACGTAACCTGCATCACTTACAATTCCGGGAGGAGCTTCGCGCATCACCTTTTGGATTTGCTGTTGAAGATTGCGGTCAACTCTCGGTCCTAGCAACACAACCCCAGCAGGAATCCAGCGACTAGTATGTAGAACGCGAAATTTTGTTCCTGGAAACTCGCGTTGGTAGGTTTCATAATCGCGTTCGGATAGTGCTGCTGCATCCACAGTTCCGTCATTTACCAAACCCAAGGCAGTTTTGGGAGTGGATGCAGACCGAATTTGCGCTAGTGTCAACCCGTAGAGGTCATACAACGGGACATAAAAAGCTGCTGCTGAACCCGTTTCACCCAATGCGACGATTTTATTACCTAAGTCCCCGACTTTTTGAATTGGTTTGTCATCGCGGACTATGAGTAAAGAACGTTGCGTACTGCTGACACCCTCCATTGAAAATAATGGTATATACTGTTCCTTGCCGATTGCGATCGCAGCGAGACCGGGGGGTGCAAATACTATTTCCCAATTTTTGCGATGCACTTGCTCAACTGCTTGCAATTCATTGTAAGCAGGTTCGAGTTCGACTATCGACTGCGTTTGTACAGCAATATAGTCTTTTAACCCCTGGTATTTCTCTAACGAAACCGTACCTTCACCGTAGCTAACTACACCAATAGTCAATCTGTGGGGATTAAAATTCTCCGTTTCTGTAGCGCATCCAACACCAAATAACCCAATTATTACTAAAATTGGAGGTATAAAAATACGCGGTAACTTTATCAATTTCATGACGCAATGGTAGGTTATCTGATTTGAGCCATTGTTATTATCCCTACTACGAGTAATAAATTTAGCTAATCTTATCAAATTTAAATTTATTTAAAGTTAAATTTGTTACATATAGCTACTGATGAATCTAGTTTGTTTCCGCTTCTCTTTGGCAACGCTAATTGAATTAATATACTTTGATATAATTTCTGAAAAATGTATTGAAAAGTACTGATTTTATTTGTTTTTTATTATCATTTTGAAAATATAAATTTGTGATTGGCTAACAGGTATTTTTAGTCATGTTGTATCTTGAGTCGTAAGTAATTTTCATTGATATTTACCTTTAATAAAGAAAGTTTTGTTCGAGGGCTTATTCCCGGTATCTTAAAGATACCGAGTTTCTATAGTTTTCACAAATGATTTAAGAATGCTATATCGTCAAAATACTGTTTTGTAAGAAGGCAAATTTTTATTATCACGCTTCTGGTTCAACTCCCATTGCCCGCAGTTGTGCAGCCAATCTTTCAGCACGTTGTTGTTCCTGTTGGGTACGTTCTAAACCCCACAATAATAATTGTCCTTGTTCGTCCCACCATCGCAACCAATACCCGCTACGATTTTCGCGGGTTCCTTGCCATACACCGAGAAAAAGATTGATTTGAGGAATCCAATAACGATTATTTTCGTCTGGTGCTAAAAGTATATATTTTCCGGTTGGGTCTAATTGATAGAATTCCAAATCACCGCTATCTGGTTCAAAAATACCGTAGTTAGGTACTTTTAAGATACGTTCGTAGTAATACCATTTTCCAGGTGGATAAGTCGGTTTTGAAGAATATTCTCCACCCTCGGCCTTAGAAATAAACTCCATGACAATTGCGGGTATATCACCTTGAAGCTGAGGTGTGTAACTGCGCTTTACCTCGTCTCTGGAAACGCGAATATTAGGTACATACGCCCAATCGGGTGCTTTGACGACCATTTTACCGTTAACGGTGGCACAAATGCCGTAGTTTGTAGGTGTTAAAGCAGTTGCGGGAAGTCTACCAGCAATCTCTAAGCTTTCAGTTAATGCAGCAGCAATCGATGGTTGGTTGATGTTGTCCACTGGTTCATCGGGTAAAACGTAATCGTCGGGTAGTTTTTCCCATGTAATTTGTAAGTCCTGGGTGACAGCAATCATATAGTTTTATATTATTTTTGTGATAAATCCGGGTTTGAGCAATTTTAAATTTACCCGAAAATCGTATTATACTCAATTGCAATAATATTATAACTCCAGTAGTTACACCATCTTCTTTGCTAACGGTTAGTATTCGCGTCGAAAAATTTAATAATCTTAATCTTTTTAAGTTTACAGACGAACTAGTAGTCCAGGTTGATAAATTTAGCTATCGCTTTCAAACACCGAAAAGAGGCGATATTATAGTCTTTTATCCAACTGAAGAGTTACAAAAAGAAGCATACGAAGATGCTTTTGTCAAACGTATTATCGGACTACCTGGGGAAAAATTAGAACTAAAAGATGAAAAAGTTTATATTAATAAGCAACAATTGCAAGAAGGTAAATATCTTAGCCCTGACCAAAAAACATCAGTCGATGTTTGTGCTTCGGGACGGCAACCTCCTTATTTATCACAAACTGTTACTATTCCTGCTGATTCTTATCTAGTATTAGGTGATAATCGCACGCAAAGTTATGATGGTCGTTGCTGGGGTGTTGTGCATCGTAAATTTATTATTGGTAAGGCTTATAAAAGATGGTTTCCTCTCAATCGGATATCTGCTTTGTAATTAACAACAAATATTTCCTTTCCCATCTCAATATTTAATGTCGATCGCAATAATTTCCCTATCGGGATTATAAGCATATCTTCCAGATATTCCTGGAATTAAATACATGTACGACCAATTCATTACAAATGCATTTCCAATTTTATGACATTTTAAAATTATTCGTGAGGAACTTTCCGACCCGACGCATAAAGGGTGCATACCCTCTCATTTTATCAAAAATCTCGCGTCGGGGGGGGGGGGGGGGGGGGGGCCGGGCGCCGAAAAAAGAAAACAAAAAAAAAAATATAAAAACACATATATATAAAACAAATTTCTGGCGGGCGCCCCCCGCGTCGCCGCCCCCCGACAATATCGTGAATCACCAGCAGCATTTTTTTACGCACGTCGGGGATCTAATTTACTCCTCATCTGGCATTAAATCTTCCTCAGTCAAACCTTGCTGGGGAATTGCGGCAATAATTGCATCGATTACCTTGGCAACTGGCAAAATTTCAATATTCAAATCGGGGAATTTCGTCCCTTTCGGCACAATCGCCCGTTTAAAGCCCAATTTTGCCGCTTCCTTCAACCGTAATTCCATTTGCGACACCGAACGTACTTGTCCACCCAAACCAACTTCACCGATTAACACGGTACTGGGATCGACAATGCGATCGCGGAAACTGGCTACAATTGCGATCGCAACTCCTAAATCTACCGCAGGTTCTTCGACATTCAACCCACCCGCTGACGCAACATAGGAATCCAACTTCGACATCGGGATACCGACGCGCTTTTCCAACACAGCCAGAATCTGCACGAGGCGGCTATAATCGACACCAGTACTCGAACGGCGCGGTGAAGCATAACTCGTCGGACTAACCAAAGCTTGTAGCTCAACCACAATCGGGCGCGTTCCTTCACAAGCTACCACAATCGCGCTACCCGGTGCTGGGTCATCTCGATTACCTAGAAATAACTCGGAGGGATTTGGTACTTCGCGCAACCCGTTTGCGACCATTTCAAAAATGCCGATTTCATGCGTAGCACCAAAACGGTTTTTCACAGTTCGTAATAAGCGGTGCGACGCAAACCTGTCACCCTCGAAATACAACACCGTATCTACCAAGTGTTCCAATACTTTCGGTCCGGCGATCGCGCCTTCTTTGGTAACGTGTCCGACAATCAACATGGTAATATCTTCGTGCTTCGCCACCTTCATCAACGCCGCAGTACATTCGCGCACTTGTCCTACCGAACCCGGTGCAGAAGTCAAACTAGGGAAAAATACCGTTTGAATACTATCAATCACCGTCAAATTTGGTTTAAGCGATTCGATTTCGCGCAAAATCTCTTCCAAATCAGTTTCGGGCAAAATGTATAAATCTGCACCTACTCCACCTACTACTTCGACTTTAGGGACAGTATTTTCTTTGACAGCGGCAATTTCTTTAACTATCTCGACGACATTACTTTTGCCGTTACCATTTTCATGCCCGCGATCGCTAATAGTTTCATCGCTATCTGCTACAATCGCTAGTTTAGATACACCCAAACGCGAAGCACGTAACTTCACCTGTTGTGCAGATTCTTCCCCCGATACATACAAAACTCTGTATCGTTGTGATAATTCATTTGATACCTGCAACAACAGTGTAGATTTACCGATACCGGGGTCGCCACCGATAAGTACCATCGAACCGGGAACCACGCCACCACCTAATACCCGGTCGAGTTCGCCATAACCAGATTCCCAACGTGGAACTTGGCGGTCGGTAATTTGGTCAAACCGCAGCGAATACCGTGGTTTCGCAGGTTTATTAGTCGGTTTGCTTTGACCTTGTTGGCTGTGCCAACTACCAACACCTCGACTTGGTGAATCGGATGATGCTTGAGTAATCTCCTCTTCTAAGGAGTTGTATGTTCCGCAACCCGGACAGCGACCATACCATTGTGGCGATTCGTGCCCGCATTGATTGCAAATGTAGATTGTACGAGGTTTTGGCATTTTATGTGATTAAATATTCTTAATTTTTCATTAAGGTTAAGAGAAAACTAAAAACCAATAACTGCAATACTTTTAGGTTTTTACTAAGGAATTATGGGAATGATATCTTAATAATATGGTAGTAAAAATTAATGATGAAAATTTTGGTTAAGGAGCGTTGAGATTGGAAAGTCATAAAGAAAAAATCTTAGTAGTAGACGATGAAGCCAGCATTCGTCGGATATTGGAAACGCGCCTTTCGATGATTGGCTACGATGTTGTCACCGCAGGCGATGGTGAAGAAGCTTTGGAAACCTTTCGTAAATCCGAACCTGACTTAGTAGTTTTGGATGTGATGATGCCAAAACTCGACGGCTATGGTGTTTGCCAAGAGTTACGCAAAGAATCAGATGTTCCTATTATTATGCTAACAGCCCTGGGAGATGTTGCAGACCGCATCACCGGGTTAGAATTAGGTGCGGATGATTATGTTGTTAAACCCTTTTCCCCTAAAGAACTCGAAGCCCGTATTCGTTCGGTATTGCGTCGCGTCGATAAAACTGGCGCTTCGGGAATTCCGAGTTCGGGCGTAATTACCGTCAGCACTATTAGAATTGATACCAACAAGCGCCAAGTTTACAAAGGCGACGAGCGCATTCGTTTAACTGGTATGGAATTTAGCTTGTTGGAGTTATTAGTTAGCCGTTCGGGCGAAGCATTTTCGCGGTCAGAAATTTTACAAGAAGTTTGGGGATATACCCCCGAACGGCACGTTGATACCCGTGTAGTAGACGTACATATTTCCCGACTCCGGGCGAAACTCGAAGACGACCCTAGTAATCCTGAGTTAATTTTAACTGCGCGAGGTACTGGTTATCTTTTTCAACGCATTATTGAGCCGGGAGAGGAGTAAATAGTAAAGAGTTAGGAGTTGGGAGTTAGGAGTTCTTGTGTTAGGAGTTGGGAGTTGGGAGTTAAGAGTTCTTGTGTTGGGAGTTGGAAGTTATGAGTTAGGAATTGGGATGTGCGGAGTTACTATACCTTGGCAGACAAGTAAGTAACAGATGAAAGCGGGTAATGGGTAATGCAACGTGCAATTCTTATTTTGTATATTTCCCTTACACTCTTATATCCCTAAACCCCTATATTTTTTTTGAAATTTGTTAATAATTATTAAACTTAAATTCGCTCGTAAATTTAAATTCATAATTATTAACATAATTTCTAACTCATAACTCATAACTCCTAACTCCTAACTCATAACTCATAACTCATAACTCCTAACTCCTAACTTATTTAAATTATGGCTAAAAGCGATCCAAATCGAATTTTGCGGCTTCTACCTTTAGTTGCTGGTGGGTTAGGGGCTGTACTTTTGCTGGTGAATCGGGTTTTAACACCGGAACTTACCACCTCGCAGTCGCGTGCGGATGTGCTGGGAGTGATTTTGAGCGCGTTGCTAATTTTGACTGGCTTAATTTGGCAGCAAGTGCAACCTATAACACCCGACGCAATAAAACTGATTGGGGAAGAAGGATTTGAACTTGCACCCGATTTACCCGACTCTGTAAAAACTGAACTAGCTTGGTCATCGCATTTATTATTGACCAATACCGTTACGCGATCGCTTGTCATCTTCTATCGAGGAAAAGTTTTGTTGCGGCGCGGGATTTTATCGCCAAAATCGGAAGTGACACCCGGAGCAATTTTAAAGCGGGTACTCGAAACCCAAAAACCCATCTATTTAGTGAAGCTAGAAATATATCCTGGAAAGATTGAATTTGATTATTTACCAGAGAATACGCAAGGGGTAATTTGTCAACCCATTGATAAAGAAGGAGTAATGATATTAGGGGCAAATGCACCCCGCAGTTACACTAAACAAGATGAAAACTGGATAGCTGGAATTGCAAATAAATTAGCTGTTACTTTAAATGAGGGAGTCTAAATTTTTATGCAAATTATCTATTGGTCATTAATTGCTCTGATGATTGTTGGTGTCGTGGGTGCAGTTGTACCAGCGCTACCGGGTGCTAGTCTGATTTTAATTGCGATCGCAATCTGGGGTTTTGTCCAAAAATCGTTTGCTGCAATTAGTACTCCGTTAATAGTGACTGCAATTGTTTTAATACTTAGTATTGGCGTTGATTTTTTAGCAGGTTATATCGGCGCAAAACAAGCAGGTGCGAGTAAGTGGGGTCAGATAGGCGCATTTGTCGGTTTAATTGTCGGATTTTTGGGCTTACTGCCAGCCTTGCCCTTTGGAGGACCGCTGTTAGGAATGTTATTTGGTCCTTTGCTAGGTGCAATCATAGGAGAGTATCTGTTTTGTAAAAACTTTCAAACAGCAGTAAAAGCGGGTATAGGTATTGTTGTTGGGACTTTAGTAGGGAATGTCATACAGGGATTGCTTGCTGTTGCATCTGTCGTCGTCTTTATATACTCTACCTGGTCGCAAGTTTTTGGTTAGTAATATTAGTCTGCTAATTAGCGGTTTGTAGCGCTTCAAAGTTAGAGGCATCCGCATAATTTGTCGGGATTGAACCTTCACGACTTTTCATAATTAAACAAAGCACTTTTGACAAGTCATGAGGGACAGATTCCGGGTAACTTGTGCGAAACCTGGAATCTTATAATCACCCAAAAGTTTTGACACAGACTGCTACTAACCAAACAAAAATGAGTAGTAGGACTTACTCAGAAGAGATCCCCCAACCCCCTTAAAAAGGGGGCTTTATAAATCCCCCCCTTTTTAAGGGGGGCTAGGGGGGATCGGGGTTTTAGGTTTTCAGTGCGTAAGTCCTGAGTAAAAAAGATTACTAAACAATGTAATTAGTAACTTTATCTACTCAATGCCAGCTAAACACGAGAAGGATTAAATTTGAAAGACTAGATGCGTTCGCCCGATAGCCGATCGATGCTTACCCAAATTATATTTTTAAAAAGTTGTAAATTAAATACTTGTTGTATGGTTCATTTTTTTGCTGCACGCAAGCAATATTAATTTACTTGTGATGCTTTCTTGCCTTTGCGTAAACCAAATATACCAGCAACAGCTAATACACCCAAGCTAACCACGTTACCAGGTTCGGGAACGCTAGCTTGCAATAAAACTCCATCACCAGTATTAGGGAATTTTACAGTATTACGTTGACCTAATTGAACTTTGAAAGATTCAACATTGTTCAGTATAGGAAGCGTTTTGATATTTTTGTCAACTCCCTCAGCAAGTAAAGTATTTACAGTTTCACCGTTAATTGCCAACAGTCCGCTAAAACCACCATCTTCAACATCGAAGAAATTGAGTTTGAGTCCATTTACGGCTTGGTCGAATATAAACTCGAATATACCAACTTCCAAACGACCACTTTCAAGTGGATTACCACTTTCATTATCAAGTGCAACCGGACGGAACCATTGAGTACCAGCATCCGAGGTTGTACCTTCATCTGTTTTCAAGAATGTAATTCCCAAACCTGATTTGAGGTAATTGTTTTGAGTAGTAGTATCATCAACAAACAAAAGGCTAGGTCGGTTATTGGAATTGTTGCTAAAGCTTTTGACACTGTAGCCCAATAAAGTTGTATCAATACAAGGAGCATTCGATGAACAAGTGTAAGTATTGTCGTCATTTAAGAGTGCAATTTCACCTTCTTGGGTTGGAACCAAAGAATTTGCATTTGCTACAGGTGCGAATGTGAAAATACTTAAGCTAAGAGTAGCTGCTGTGAGAATTTTCGCGGAAAGATTAGCTTTTTTCATGATTATTTTTTTGCTAGTTACGTGTTCTTTACGGTTCACCGTAGAATTGTTTCTGCGTGTTTTCCCCGTCTCATGTACATATACTATTTCCGCTTCGGTGCAAACGTCATCCCTAAATCTCAAGGTTTAATACAAGTTTATTCTGATAAGAATTTAAGGAAAACAACTGAATACACATATTGATTTTGATACTAGTATTTTGAGGAATAGAGTTACAAAAAGAAGTATAATACATACTACTTTTACTGATAAAAGTCAAAAAAATGTATCTGGTTTATAAAATTTTAAAATTATAAATTCGACTATTATAAAAAAATCGGCATCGCTACGTGTAAAAATCGGTATGTAGATTAGCAATATAGATGCATACAATCTATAGGTAGATAGGGTTTGTGACAGTTTTTCAACATAAAAAAAGTTCGCATACTTAATTGCCTGCGAACTAGTAATTTTATCAATCCGGAAGTTTTGTGGAAATCTTACGGAAATTTTACGGAAATTTTACGAAATAGATTTAGACGCTTAAAGTACGTTTAGCTTCATTCGCAACTGCTTCCACCTCGTCATTAACGAGACTTTCTAATATCGATTTAGCTTCTGCATTATTCAAACGGTCTAAAGCAAAGACAACTCGGTGACGGATTTGCCAATCGGGATTAGTTGCATAGGGTGCGAGAACAGGCACTGCCCGTAAGTCTCCTAACTCACCGAGGGAACTAATTGCGGCAATTTTGACTAACTCGTTGTCTGATAGAAGCGCCTCTTGGAGTAACTCAAAACCTCGCGGTTCTCCTAAAACTCCTAATGTAGCAATGACACTAAGTTGAACAATCCACTCATTGGTAGTTTGGTAAAGGTGCTGCAAGTCGTCAAATGCAGATACAAGTTTTAGCGCACCCAAACAGTCAGCAGCTGCTGCTTGCACATCTGCTTCAGGGTCGCTAAGTAACGAGAGCAATGTGTTAAGCGATCGCTCGATATCTTGCGTACCCAATGTATCCATTTGACTGGCTGCACTATAGCGAACGCGGGAATTCGGGTCTTTGATAGCAGTTTGAATCAACTCATAACCAATCGCTGGTTCCAAATCGCGGATGAGATTTACCGCACGCAAGCGATCGCCCAAATCCTCAGAACTCAGCATCTGCTGTACCGACTCAGGAGTAATACTCATTTAATTTGTCTCTCTTTTTTAAATGTTTGTTATTTGTCAGTGGTTATTTGTTAGTGGTTATTTATTAGTGGTTATTTGTAATTACTACTGACCACTGACCACTGACCACCGACTACTAACTACTGACCACTGACTATTTATTTACGCTTCAGCCATTGCCCTAACAATATCGCCACAAGTGAGAATACCAATAACTTCACCCGCGCTGTCAAGTACTGGCAAGTGATGAATGCGATTGTCGTGAATTAATTTGGCTGCATCGTGGAGGGATTTATCGGGAGATATAGTGATGGGATTACTGCTCATCACTTCTCCAACTGTTTGTCCAAGAGCTTTATGTAAATCACGTTCGTATTCTAGAGGATTTTGTAAATAGATGACACTATCAAGAAACATAATATATGCAGGTGGTGTCACTCCTGTTTCTTGCCACATCAAATCCGTTTCCGAAATAATACCTATCAATTTCCCATCATCATCAACAACGGATAACCCGCTGATACGTCGTTCTGCTAAAATCTGAATCGCTTCTTTGAGGGGAGTTTCGCGCCGGACAACGATTAAGTCGCGGTTCATTATATCGGCAACAGTCTTAGACATACGACGGCAGTCCTATAAATAGGGTAGATGCGAGAAATTTATGACTCGTTCGAGTCGTAATTTCCCACAGGTGTACAGAGAATTACTGAATTGAAAAAAGACTGTTTATAGTCTTTTAGGTTAATTGTAGAAAATTTTTTGATTAACTTGATGTAGCGAAATAGATTGTTACTGTTGCTGGGGAGTAGGGAGTAGGGAGTAAGGGGACAAGGGAGATAGGGGGACAAGGGAAATATTTCTTCCTTGTCTCCTATGTCTCCCCATCTACCCCCTCTCCCTTTTTTTCATTCCCAAATAAATGACATTTAATTACGCTTGCTTACTTATTCAATGAATTCGATTAATCTTGAATAAGGTGGTTGTAACGGCACATTAAGATACTAAGTTAAAAATACACAAAAGTTACGAGCATTTAAACAAATCCTTCCACCTACGAACGAATACACTACTTCGCGTCTACTACTTTTTACACTTAATTCTCATGCAAATATCATCTTTAAAATACCCCCGAACTCCCCAACCTCCTACCTTTGAATCTTTCGCTGAAGAAAGGTTACATCGCAAACAACGTCTTGCAGCCGCATTACGGTTATTTTCTCGATATGGCTTTGATGAGGGTGTTGCCGGACACATTACTGCCCGCGACCCCGAATACCCAGATAGCTTTTGGGTTAACCCATTTGGAATGCATTTTGGCATGATTCGAGTTAGCGACCTCATCCGCGTTAACCACCACGGTGAAGTTATCGAAGGCAACCATCCGGTCAATGAAGCTGCTTTTACGATTCATTCGCAGGTTCATGCTCATCGTCCCGATGTAGTTGCCGCAACTCATACTCATTCGATTTATGGCAAAAGCTGGTCCAGTCTCGGTCGCTTGCTCGATCCTCTTAGCCAAGATGCCTGTGCTTTCTACCAAGACCATAGTATATTTGATGACTATACTGGTGTCGTTTTGGAAGTTGAAGAAGGTAAACGGATTGCCGAAACATTAGGCAGTAGTAAAGCTGCGATTCTGAGAAACCACGGTTTACTCACAGTCGGTAGCACAGTCGATGAAGCTGCATGGTGGTTTATATCGATGGAACGTACTTGCCAAGCGCAATTACTTGCACAAGCTGCTGGTAGTCCTCGCTTGATTAACCATGATTCGGCAACCTTAGCACGTCACCAAGTTGGTTCGCACTATATGGGTTGGTTTAGTTTTCAACCGCTTTATGAAATGATTGCCCGACAGCAACCCGAATTATTCGAGTAATTTACCGAAGATTCGCTTCTGCCTTCTTGACTTCTTTAAATTTTAGATATTAAATTTCAAATTCTGGATTTTTTCCCAATCATTATTTCCTTTCGGAATTTCTGATTTTTGCGCTTGAGTGTTCTAACACCGATAGCACTAAGCGCAAACAAACCAATTCCTACGGATGGTTCCGGAACTGAGGTTGCTGAATAGTTGATTTTTGATAGCGCTGCTTGGGCAATTAGTTGATGTACGCGAGTTGAAGGGTGAACTCCATCGAAAAATGCAAAGTCATCTGGATTGCTACATAAAGTTGCTGTACCTGCTGCAATTGCACTAAAGTCTCCAACTAAACATGATTTAGTAGCATCTTGAAAGCCATATTTTCCTGGATTAGCTTGTATTTCCCTGACTAGTGAATTAACATCCACAGGAATAATATTTAGACCAGTTTGCTGAAAACCTGTAAGTGTGCTACTTAAGCCAGAATTATGGAGCGTGGTTAAAGTACTAAGTCCTGCTGAAATCGGACTCATGCTTGTACTTGGCAACTGTCCTAAATCTGGTAAGTTGAATACCATAATATTTTTCGCACCGACATCGGCTAGCGATTTAATTGCATTCGTCAAGTTAGCAATGGGTACTGCTGGGCCTTGATTATTACCAAACAAGTAGTCATTTGCACCACCCCAGATAGCATAAAGTGCATTCGGATCGGCTTTCTGATTAAATCTTTCTAAAGGTTCGGTAAATAAATCTACTTGCGTTAATATTCCTGTCGGTACATCGGGTGCGATCGCATTGTTTTCACCAGTAGTAGAACCACCAAAAGCAAAGTTAACACCATCATTAGGAGGTTGGCTGCCTAAAGTTGTCACAGGTGCGCTCGTCAATCCCAACTCGTTACCAAAATATTCTGACCACACTAGACCATTGGAAAAACGTCCATCAAAATATGGCGGACTTGGAGGAAGAACTTTAGTCGGGTCGCCTAATGCTTTGGTCGCATTAAATACATTACCTGGATCGGAAAGACTATCGCCAAATACAAAAAGCTTAGTAAAAGTAGCGGCTGAGGCTTTCAGGGGTAGTGTTATCGAGAAAAGTATAAATCCTGCGACGACAAGTTGTTTCTTCATCTTATTTTTGGATTTTAGATTGCAATCAAATCTAGAAAAATTCCCAAGTAAAAATTATTTCTAAGTATTTGCACTAACATCTTACCGGATAATTGATTCACGAATTGTTTAGATATCATAAATTCAACAAAATGCAAAACTAGCAATCCACAAAAATCAATACACCTGAATTGTCGTCAGGGTAGGGAACTGCCCTTCAACTTCAATCCATCAGCAGCCGATACCCCATCCCCCTGGATGCCAAAGTACCATAAAGCAGCAGCAGCTTCTGCACGATTTACGGGTTTTTTCGGCTGGAACAGCGTAGTATAACCAAATACACGCCGAATATTCGATTGTTCGCCATTCTGGAAATCAGCTAGTACTGCCCGCAAAGCTTTTGGATCAATCTTCCCTACATCCTGAAAACCCCAAGTTTGCTTCACCGCTTCTAAATTCGCCGCAGGTAAAGCTTGACGGGTGTCGAGTGGCAACTTCCATAAAATTAATTGTTCTCGCGTTAGTGGTGCATCGGGACGAAATAGTACTTCAGTAGAATCACCCGATAGCGGACTTGGAATTAAACCAGCTTCCGCGAGTCCTTGAATTACCGGAAAATCGGGGTAGGTTTTGGGCACATCGCTAAATGCAGGTTGCGTAGTTTCCGCAGCCGCACGAATTTGCTTGGCAGGATTATTGGCATACATAGCATTATTTGCAGCTACCAACCAGCGGGCATATTCGCGTCGGGTAATAGTTTTGCTAGGTTCAAATTGTGTCGTTACTGCGTTCGAGTTAACTTTGTTCTGACTAGGTGTAATTGTCAAAACTCCGAGCGCTGACAAGTCTTGGATGTAACGCTGCACTTGTTGCGGGGCTTTATTGATGTCGCTGTATTGCTGCGAAGTACTGGTTGCTTTAGCTGGTGGATTAGTTGGAGTTGCCGCAATGTTAGTTGCGGATGCGACAGGACCGATAAATTCAGAATCCCCTGGTTGGGGAATGTTGCTAGCTGTATTTGATGTAGTGGCGATGGGGCTATTGGTAGTTTCGGGTGTGGTTTGTACGATTGCATCTGACGAAGGTGCAAATGCTGTACCGTTGGGGGAATAATCGATTTTGAATTCGGTTAATGTTTGGGATTGGTTGGGTGCAGCATTTGTTAGCGACTTAGGTTGAATTGAAACCCTCACTAATAGATTATTACGTTTCGCTTCAAAGATACCCCCGGTATCATCACTAGGTTCCTGGACAATTTGCCAGTTCTGCGATTTCAGCTGACTGCGGTAAAAGCTAGCAATGAAATTACTCGGTTCTGCACTTTGCCAACGTGTTGAGATTTGACTTTGCTGAAGGGGTATTATTTCCTGGAGTTGAGCGTTAGGATATAGCGGGATATCTTTAGGGAAATCTGCTGGTAATTGAACTGTTGGTTGCGGTGTTGGTTGGATTTGGGGAGTTTGAATTGATGATGCCTGTCCACCCAAGGCAACAGGACTATTCTGCAAGCGCGGATCTGCTGCCAACGACTGTTCAAAGTTTTTGGCAGTAGGACTGTTAGCGCAAGCAGTTAGCGAAGTTAGTAAGACAGTCAAACTGAGAATGACAGCAGGACGTTTGCGATATAGCACTGGGAATTATAGAAATTGAGTTGCAATTCCTACCCTAGCGTAATTTGACGGAGTAGGGAGAAGGGGAAAAGGGGAGGGGAAATTATTTTTACTTACTTTCCCCACTCAATAACACTTGCCTACCTACCTACCTGCCTACTCCCTAAATTTTGGAGTTCAAATGTCTAGATAGTGCGAAACTAAGAAGTTTTGCTGGAACTTTGGAACCTTGGAGGACTTTAGGACGCAGGAAGCGTCCGGAAAGAAGACGGACAATACCTTTAAGACGTGCTTGCAAGCGAATAAAAAAGAGTGTTGCCCTCGCGTTTTCACCGATTGCATACAACGGCACAAATGCGAGTCTACCGTAAAGGACGTCAGCGCGGTGGGTTTTACTGAGTTTGTTTTGTTTGTGTTCGGGGTTGGGGGCACCACCATGTTCGCCATAATTGCGCCAAGGGATATAATTTTGGAAATTGCGATCGCGTAAAAATCCATCAATTGTTGAATCCCAACTCGAATAGTTAGTTGCCCCATATTTTTTAAAGATTTCTTCCGCGAGTTCGATCAAGTTCTTTGCGCCTTGGGGAGTAACTATATAAGCTACAGTGGAGACTGAAAATCCCTCGGTATAACCTTCGCTTGTGATGCTGTAAACTTGTGTACCACATGTATACAACCAGCTTACTCCCACATTAGTTTGCTTTGGGTTAAAGGGTAATGAGAGTTTGCCAATACCAATAACGGGAACAAAATCGGCTTCAATAATAATTGTGGGTTGAGTTGCTTTTTGTGCAATTTCCCAAGCATGTTGATGATTCATCAAGCATAAGTAGCTACGGGAAAAGTTTTGGTATTCGGGTTTGGATTCTTGTCTGAGGACTTGACAATCAAACCCTTCGTACTTAAGTACTTCTTCTAATTGAGAAGTTACTTCTTTGCAAGCAATAATCAATACTTTACTGATATTTTTGACAAGCTGATTTTCTCTACTTATTTGATTATTCGTATTTTCTGTATAGATGCTGTTCATAATCGTGACAATATTTATTTTTGTTATATCCACATGCTGATGACAACAACAATGTAAATATCACGGGAATTAGGGAGGTAGGAGCGGAGTTCTTGTGTTAAAAGTTGTGAAAAAGAGTTGTAACTTAAGAGTAGGAAGCAATAAGTTGTGAATTATGAGTTATTGCTTAAATCTTGAATAATTAGATTTTATTCCTAACTCTCAACTCCGCTCCTCCTAACTTCCTACTCCCTACTCCCTACTCCCTCGCTTAATCGAAGAACTTTGAGATACTGCGATGTAGCATTAGAGTAGGTGAATTGATTCAGCCAACTTGAATCGACAGCAGGATAATTTCCTGATAAAACATTTAAAATTGAGTTTGCGAGCGCACTACTATTACCGACTGGTACTAACGCACCATACTTACCACCCGCTAAAATTTCCGCAGGACCACTCGGACAGTCGCAAGCAACTACAGGAGTTCCAACTGCTAAAGCTTCGACAATGACGTTACCAAATCCTTCCCAAGCCGATGATAATGCGAATACTGCACAACGTGCCATGTACGCATAGGGATTTTCCTGAAACCCAAGTATGACAGCATCGTTTTCTAAACCAAGTTGTTGAATCAGCGCATCTAAATTTGACCTTTCGCTACCTACACCCAAAATCATTAAGCGTGATGGTCGAACTTTTTGCACTTGGGCAAATGCACGTATTAGTGTCGGAAAGTCTTTTTGCTCGGTCAAACGTCCCACACCCAAAATAACTGGCAGTTCTCCAGGATTAAACCAAGGATGGGTGACGGGTGCTTGACTTTTTTGCCAAATATCTGGCGGAATCACAGGATTGTAAATTACGCGAATTTGTTTGCGAGGGGCTTTGATAATTTTGGCTAAATCATCAGCAACACCGTGGGAAACTGCCACAATTTCGTCTGCCCAAGGATAAAACAAGCGTGCTTTTAAAGGTGTCAAGCGTGCGGTTTGCTGTGGTAGATTTTTAGCTTCGACGGATAAAGTATTTTGTTCGGCGATAACAACTCGTGTCGATACCCGTGCCATATGTTTGGCAAAAATAGCGATTTCGCTGGGGTAGTGTAGTGCAGACAGCAGTGTTAATGGTTGTTCTTGCTTTAAGTAACGTACAAGTTTAAGCGGACTTGCTGCAAGCTTAGGGCATTGTAAATCGATTACTCGTACTTTCGGGGAGACTTGCGACAGATAAGGTCCGTTGGCATGTGCTAGTACCAAATCAACTTTTAAGTCGCATTCGGTAAAGCTATTTGCCAAGTTGACCATAACTCGTTCAGTTCCTCCTCCAAATAAGCAGCGGAGAAAAATTGCTACATGGGTTCGAGATTCGAGCATCTTCGTTTAAATGTCAGTGCTACATGTTTAAAGTTCCCCTAAATTATCGAAAAGTTACGTTTCTGGGGGAAATTAGGGAGTAGGGGCGAGTTAAGGAACTAGAAAGAGCAAAAAAGTTTAATTAATAACTCCCCTCCTTTGCTCCTCCTTATTCCCTATTCCCTATTTCCTATTTCCTATTTTCTCCCTACCTCCCTACTCCCTACTCCCTATTCCCTAATATTTGACATACGCTTCTAAATCATCAATCTGGGGTGCATTGAGTTGATTTAATACCCGCCAAACAACAGTATAGCTACCGTCCGAACGTTGACGAACTGGACGAAAAGCGATGATAGTATCGCTGCTTTGATATTTGAGTAATTCGTCGATTTGCAAGCGTTCCTGTGGCGATAAAACTTTACCATTAACAATGGCTTCGGATAATTTGAACTGAAAAATACGTACTAAGTAAGTATGATTTAACCGTGCCGGAATTGTCGAACTAATAGGCGAGCTTTTAACTAGAGTAAAACGTCGGCGTTCAGATTGTAATGCAGCGAGTTGTTTGGGTGGCTGGTAGTTCAGAAATGTTTCGCGGATTTCTGGGGTGAGGCTTTTGAGGGTTGTATCTAATTTTTCGATCTTGACGTTACCCAAATCCACCATAAAGTTGTAGTCAATCCCATTCGGCAAAATTTGGAAGCTATCTTCGGCTAGCATAAGTGCTAAATTGGGAGTAAATCCTGTTTTTGTTTCACCCCAAGATGGGAAAGGATAGCGTAAGCCAACGGTTGGCAATAACCGATTGTGCAGCGTATTGAGCTGACGAAGGTAAGCTGAATATGGTAAGACGCGAAAAATTCCTGTTTTGGGTAATGCTAGGAACGATTCATAGGTTTGGGCTTCATGTTCGTCGAGATCGTAAGCAAAGCGGTCAAGTGCAGCCTCCGTTTCTCTGGGGTCTTGAAATATGAAGTGCGTCCATCCTACTTTTGCTTGTGAAATAAATTTGGACGCAGTTTTCAAAATCGAAAGTGCTTCAGTAGGAGGTGCGATCGCGCTTTGAATCGGTTGCTTGTAATTTGCCAGGGTTCTTTTCGCTACTCGTCCGACAATTGGTGGTGGATTCGTCTGTAAATTTGGCTCTTGAATCGTAAAAGGAGTTGCTTTTTCTCCCAGATTAGGACGCTTAACGGGGGAAAGGGGAAGAATCGGGTCGGATTGCCGTTCGCCACTCACAAGTGGTAGTTCGCGCACTAAAGCCAATTCACCCCGCCGCGATAAAATTCGATCGAGTAGGGGAGAAAGTTTCAATAACTCCTGGCTAGATGCGTACAAATAGCAGTAAATTTGAACTTGCGGGTCGCCCAAGTTACTACTAGAGGAAGCATTAGCACATGTAGCTTTGAAACTGGGGTCTTGCCGCTTGAGAAAACTCTCAATCGCTTTAGCTTGGACAATGATTTGTCCGCGCACGGCTCGAACTCGGTTGGGGTCGGGTTGAGTAAGGGATTTTTCAATGCGTGCAATTAAGTTAATTTGCTCTTGCACAAAACCGCTGGCAACCGACTCAAAACGGTCGCTCGCAATTGACGAACGATTTTGCTCGCTTGATAATTGGGGCGATAATTCACCTGCAAGCCCTAAATTGACTGTTGTTAAGAGCCAAAAAGGCGTAAAAAAAACCGAAAAAATGTATTTCATTTCAAATCTTAGTTGGATAGGAGTATGAAAAATCTAAAATAGATATTAAATTTATAAGCAATGAACGACCCGATCGGCGACAACTGCCAGTTATATTTACTTCCACTTTCATTTCAGTGTCGGTTTGTTACCAGTGCTAAAACACGATTACATGCAAGCTTCCCAGGATCAGCCGATTTATTCACAGGCTCCACTCCAACTGTTACTATTTGTCGATGAGCGTCCCAAGTCTCGGCAGCAAATAGAGCGGGTAAAGTCGTGTCTGAATGAATACAAAGCTGATTATGCATTTGAACTTCAGATTGTTGATGTTGGAGAGCAACCCTATTTAGCCGAGCATTTCAAACTCGTTGCAACACCAGCATTAATCAAAATCCATCCCGAACCAAGACAAGTGATTGCTGGTAGCAATATTATTACCCAACTCAAAACTTGGTTGCCTCGCTGGCAAACAGCCATCGACGCTTATTTAGAACTCCAAGGTGGGTTGCTAACCAACACGCAAGAGGAAAATGCTAAAAATGCTGATTCAATCCCAGCAACCTCAATTAAGTCGGTTGCAGCGTCAGCCGAATTAATTCGACTCACCGACGAAATTTTTCGTTTGAAGCAAGAACAAGCGAAACTCACCGAACAACTTCAATTCAAAGACCGGATAATTGGGATGCTGGCACACGACCTCCGCAATCCCCTCACAGCGGCTGCCATTGCCATCGAAACTCTACAAACTAACTACAACCTAGAATTAGGCGAATTCGAGCGCGTTACACCCAAATTAGCAGCGCATTTATTCAAGCAAGCACGCAATCAGGTGCGGACAATTGACAGGATGATTACCGACCTTTTACAAGTTGGTCGTGGTAACAATAGCGAATTTCGCATCGAACCGCAAAAATTCGACTTAGGAAAAATTTGTCAAGAAGCTCTTGATGAATTGCGCGTTTACGAAGTGACTCCGAAGGAGTATCGCTACACAAATAAATCCCTCGTCATTGAAAAAGATATTCCCGGCGATTTACCGTTAGTTTACGCCGACCCCGACCGCATCCGCCAAGTCCTGATTAATCTTTTTGATAACGCCATCAAATATACTCCTGAAGGCGGCAATATCATGATTTCCGGTTTGCACCGTACCACCCAAAAAGTCCAATTTAGTGTCGGCGATTCGGGTCTTGGCATTCCCGAAGAAAACCGCGATCGCATTTTTGAGAACCGCTACCGTTTAGAACGTGATGAAGGTAAAGAAGGATACGGTATCGGTCTGTGTTTATGCCAGCGAATTATTCGCGCACATTACGGTCAAATTTGGGTAGATGCATCTCCTATGGGTGGGGCTTGGTTTCATTTCACGCTGCCGGTGTATCCAAAGTGACTGAAATTCCCTATTTAGAAAAAAGCAGCTTAGAAGATGTTGAACTTGACAACCTAATTTAAGTGATACGAATTTATGAGGTGTAGAGTTAAGAAGTAATTTAATAAAAGTTAATTTAGAGAATGTTGATATCAATGGTGCGAATCTTTGCAGTAGCTTAATTTATGACAATATTAATATGCTTAATTAAAGCATTCTCATTTTTATTATCTAATCACTTGCCGTTCCGCTATTCGCTCATTATTATTTAATTGAAGTAATTTGACAGTTGTACGTCCTTCTGGAGTCAAACCAATAACACTCAAATTATCAAGTTTAAAATGTTTGTTCCAATTTTGTTTACGTGGATTAAATAGAAAACTAAAGTCCCTACTCAATGGGTCAAATGAACCAAGGTCAGAACCTTTGTAACGATTGCAACGCCAACAAACAAATGCTAAATTGTCAACGTCCGTATTACCTTCATGCTTTTGGGCTATTACATGGTCAATCTCGTGTGGAAAAAAGGAGACACCATTTGGTAGCAAGCAATATTCACATTTATAATTAGCTCTTTTTTCAACTTCACGCCTAAGCGCTGCACTAATATAAGTCATGATGCACGAGTCAAATTTCGTAAATTTCCAGCTTTGAGCATAATAACTAAATGCTCAATCCGCTCATATTCATCTAATTCTATGCGCTCTTGTTCTGTTAATTCGCTCGCTTTTGCACGTTCTATAAGAATCCGCAGACGGTCTTGCATTTCAGAAGTTGGACGAAAAGCGGCGATTTCTTCAGGTGTAGGATTACTAGCAATAAAATTGAGGATATAGCGGTAAATGTGTGCTGGTAGAGGTGGTTGTTGAAGACTTAGCGCTAGGAGTTCGGGAAGGCGTTTTCCTACTTGCGCTAGTTGTTGAGAAAGTTCTTCCGATACTTCAAAAGTAATTTTCGGCATTTTGTTAATTCGAGTAATTTTGATATTATTTTAATTATAGTTGTTCTTGTCTGCATACAATATATTCGTAGGGGCACGGCATTGCCGTGCCCCTACAACTATCTGTATTTTATACAACGGAGAACATCTTTTATTTTAAAAACAAAATTAAATATACTCCCC
>CAXTCQ010000101.1:0-26097 GCA_964242965.1 uncultured Calothrix sp.
CCCCTAAACCCCTACATCCTTAATTTTCTCCCGAATTTTATCAAAGCCAACGCGATCGCAAAAATCACCGAAGCTTTCTTTTTTCTTCTTGGACTTTTTGAAGTACATGAATATGGGTTCGAGTAAGCTTTCTAAGTCATTTGCGTGCATTCTTTCAACGAATGGTTTTGCTAATCGAGTTTGATTGGGACAACCACCCAGCCAAACTTGATATGACTCGGTTGAACTGCCCACAAAACCTAATTCTGCCATGTAAGGACGCGCACACCCATTTGGACACCCGGTCATACGGGTAACAAAATGTTCGTCGGGTAATCCGACTTTATCGAGTAAAGCGCGGATACGCTCTATAAATGAAGGCATAATTCGCTCTGACTCAGTAATTGCCAGCCCGCAGGTCGGTAACGCCGGACACGCCATCGATATCCGTTCCAACGAGTCGATCCGATCGGGGTCGCTAACTACACCGTTACGGTCAAGAATTGCAATAATTTCGGCTTTGTTTTCCGGTGCAATCTCGTATAATAGTGCGTTTTGATGCGGTGTTAAGCGCATCGGTAAGTTAAATTTCTCAACGATTTCGCGCAGTGCGGTTTTAAGTTTAAAATCACCTTCGTCTTTAATCCGACCGTTGTCGATGGAAAGACCCAAAAATAATTTACCGTCGCCTTGTTCGTGCCAGCCGAGAAAATCGTGGTATTTAAATTTGGGTAACTTTTTAAAAGCTTCAACGGGTTTGCCAAAATATTCTTCGACTTTAGAGCGGAACTTGTCAACACCCCAATCGTTAATTAAATATTTTAACCGAGCGTGACGGCGGTCTGTTCTGTCTCCATAATCGCGTTGAGTTGCAACAATGGCTTTTACAATGTCGAAAACATCATCTTTGGCAACGTAACAAATCGGGTCAGCTACCCGTGCAAAGGTTTCTTCTTTGTTATGAGTGCGTCCCAAACCACCACCTGCAAAGACATTAAATCCTTTGAGTTCACCTTTTTTGTTGGTCATCACAACCAAAGTCAAATCTTGGGAATATAAATCAATCGAATTATCCCCCGGTACGGTGACGCTGATTTTAAATTTACGCGGCATATAGTAAGTGCCGTAAAGCGGTTCTACGCTGTCGTGAATGACAGAACCCGTACCGTTTTTTAGTCGTGCTGCTTTTACTTCCGGACTTTCTTCAGCGCTGATTGCTTTCTCACCATCCAACCAAATCTCGTAATATGCGCCAGTTTGCGGTGTCAGCAAATCGGCAATTTTATCTGCGTATTCCCAAGCATACTGGTATTCAGGTCTAGTCTTAAACGGTGCGGGAGGTGCCATCACGTTACGGTTTAAGTCCCCGCAAGCACCCAAAGTCGAACCCATATTTTTGACAATAGCAGCAATTGTCGCCTTGAGATTTTTCTTCAAAACCCCGTGTAGTTGGAAACCTTGACGGGTAGTAATACGCATCGTGTGATTGCCGTACTCATCCGCCAATTTATCGAAAGTCAGATATAATTGCGGCGGAACCCAGCCACCAGCGTTGCGCGATCGCAACATCATCTGGTAGTCTTTTTCCTGTCCCTTAGCGCGGTTATCGCGGTTGTCTTGCTGATAAGAACCGTGAAATTTGAGAATTTGAATTGCTTCTTCGCTAAAGTGGGTTGTATCTTCTAATATTTCAGTTGCCACTGGTTCGCGCAGGAAGTTGCTACGTTCTTTGAGACCTTCGACTTTAGAAGGCTTATCTTTGGCGTGGAGTGGCTTGTCGTCAGATACTACGGGAGGAGCAGATTTTACCATTGCAGTGTAATTTGTGTTCTTATATATTGCATTCCTAACGCCGAACCAGGAGGTTAGAAGCACCCATTCGGTAACTTATTTCCGGTTATCCGGTCGGAATTTCGATGAATACTTTTATTTTATCACGGCAAAAAGCCGACTTTGTTAGTAATGCCATACTAAAACAAACTCGGCAATGTTACTTATTATTTTTTGTTAATAGGACTTACGCAAAGCCCCCCTTTTTAAGGGGGGTTGGGGGGATCGATTCATGTCTAGAAAGCTTAATATTTCGTCCGCGTTGCGTAAGTCCTGGTTAATTGTCTGTGGTCGGTTGTTAGTTGTCAGCGGTTAATTGTTAGTCGTTAGTTGTCAGTGGTTAATTGTTAGTTCTTAGTTGTTAAAAAAATCAAAATTAACTAAATGGGTCTATCTCTCAGAAAAAAGATATTTAACTATTACTAAGTTTCTTACCCAACAACCAATGACAACTAACTAATAGCCAATAACCAATGACAACTAACTAATAGCACTAATGACAACTGACCAATAACTAACCTTTATCGGAATCGGTAGCCAGCGCCAAAACCAGTGCTAACCGAAGAAGCAGAACTATTTCTGTAAGCGTCAATACCGACAGTTGCGTTGCCGTAAAGAAGGAAATTCTTAGCAACTTCTGATTCAACTCCAGCTACAATCGCTACACCATCTTTATTTCCGGTGGGGGTTGGTCTGCCATCTTTTTCAACAAATCTATAACCAGCACCCACATATGCGTTTGTATTGCGTGCAACGGGTACGTCAACAGTCAAGTGAGGGGTAATTGAGCTGGTTTCGTCGCTAAAATCGATTTGACCGCGTGCTGACACAGGTAAATTTCCTAACTTTGCACGACCGACAACCTGACCACCAAAAGTTGCGGCATCGCCATTTTGTCCGCCGTTAGTTAAACCAGGGGCAATACCAATACCAACATAGCTTGCATCTGTACCTTTTTTGGGTGCTGCTGATGCTTGAGTTGCGGACATAAAAATTGGAGCAACAACTAATGCTGACAATGTAGAAATTGTCATAAAAGACTTCATCACACCTTTCATAATCTCAACCTAATTTGTAAGTGTTGTATATACATTCAATGTCGAAAAGATTACTAAAAGGTTCCAAATCTTTTTGAGATTTTCTCTAACTCTTCTTGCTATATATATAGAACACTGAGAAATAACTTTAACAATCAAGTATCAAAAATTAGACGTTATTTTTACAGTAATTTGTTTCTACAAGCCGGATTTCGAGTCGTAAAAATAGACAGTTTTGAATCTGTCACAAGACCTCACACAACGATTTTTCACTATCCGACAGTATCGTAGGGGCACAGCAATGCTGTGCCCCTACAATCTATTGCATCCAATCGAGAAGCGCTACACCGACCTAAAGGCTATTCTAGGTGTTGATATGACGGAAATTAAATATGGTAAGTGCAATCGCAATATTATCGGGGTTGATGGGTGTATGCGTGGGTGATGCACTGGGTGTACCTGTGGAGTTCACCAGTCGTGCCGAACGAGACAAATCGCCTGTAACATCGATGCAAGGTTACGGAACTTGGGAACAGCCACCTGGTACTTGGTCGGATGATAGTTCGCTGACGTTTTGCTTGGCAGAAAGTCTTTGCGGGGGGTTTTCGCTCGATTCCATTGCACAATCGTTTTGGCGATGGTATCACGAAGGTTACTGGACTGCGCGAGGTGAAGTTTTCGATGTTGGAAATACGACATTTTTAGCAATAATAGACTGGAAGCGCGGAGTTCCACCAATTGAAGCGGGAGGAAAAAGCGAAAATAGTAATGGTAACGGTTCGCTAATGCGGATTTTACCAATGGCTTATTACTATCAAAAGTTGGATTTTGAAACTTTGATACATAGAACGTATCAGGTATCTTGTATTACCCATGCTCATATGCGGAGTCAATTAGCCTGCGGTATTTATATCAGTATTGCAGTCAGGCTTCTCGAAGGTGCAACACCGCAGTTAGCTTATGAACAAGGGTTGCAAAACATAGTAAAAATATACTCAGCACCGGAGTATGCTTCGCAAATGTCGCATTTTCAGAGAATTATTAGCGGTGAAATTGGTAAATTATCCGTTGAACAAATTCGTTCTAGTGGTTATGTTATTGATACGTTAGAAGCAGCAATTTGGTGTTTATTAAATAGTTGTGATTACAAAGAAGCAGTTCTAAAAGCTGTTAATTTAGGCGGAGATACCGATACTACCGCTGCTGTCACAGGTGGGTTAGCTGGAATTTATTACGGTGTCGAAAATATCCCCACAGAATGGATTGAACAAATAGCTAGAAAAGACGAAATTATAGATTTAGCATCGCGTTTAGAAGCGTCGATTTAGATCCCCAACTTCTTAAAGAAGTCGGGGATCTAGTTCCTCACGATTATTTTGAGAATCGCTGAACCATTTCAGCTACACGGATTCCGAGTCTTACAGATGTTAAGCGATCGCCTGAATCTAAAACTGCTGGTTTCCCACTCATATCCAACGCACTTTGCCCCATTACTCCCATAAACGAACCCAAACGGTTGACACCATCATCTTTCCCCAACAGGGCACTAGGCATTTCCCCAGGATTTATCCAAGTCATGCTTTGTTGCGCGGCGTTAATCGCCATATATAATAAAGTTCCTTGCTTATCACCACTTGGGGAACTTGAATGCGTAAAACCAGCAGCAAGTTTATCTTTCCAACCTTGTCTAAACCAAATCTCGCTAGCAGTATCTGCAAATGCTTTAAACTGTGCAGCAACACCACCCATATATGTTGGCGAACCAAATATAATTGCATCCGACTCGCTCAAAGAAGCTAACATTGCATCATCTTTCCAACGACCGTTGACAATTTGTTCTCCAGTAATTCGCAATAATTTGACTGTTGTGCCTGCTACTTTACTTGCACCCTCTGCAATAGCTTCTGCCATTAGATGTGTGTGTCCAGTACCTGAAAAATAAATAATTGCAACAGTTGCCATCAAAACCTCGTGTTTATTTTTTTACTAAGATAACCAAGGTTGATATTAAAAGGGAATACTAAGAAAAGTAAAGTAGTTACCAAAAAGTAACTATAGGATTACTAAATTATTTATGAATCCTTTCTTGTCTTTCTCTGCATCACGCCAGATGCTGACATACATCTACAAATACAGTGGATTTCATCTAAATAGAGTACAGCGTGTAAATTCAAATTGTCGTAGGGGCACGGCAATGCCGTGCCCTTACTGTATTTTATATAATCTGCTTGCCGCTATATGTTTTGTTTTGAACTCGTTACTTGACGTTACAATAGTCAATAAGGCTTTGGTTTAATAACTATGGTTCAATTCATCCAAGCAAAAAATGTTTCTCTTAATTATTTAGAAGAACGTTTCCAACTACAACAGACGAATGACGAAACTTTTTTTAATGAGTGGTTAGATAATCTACCTGCGAATACAGATTCAGACAAAAACAATTTAGATTTAGTTAAAACCCGTTTTCTCCGACTTGTTAAGCGTCCTCCCTTGTTAGAGGATATAGTAAAATTAGTTGTTGTATCACCTTTATTAAGTTTAGCTGGATTTTATGACGAGCCATTCTTTGCAGAATCCGAAGAATCAGTAGAAATTAGCATTGATGATAAAGACGAAATCATTCGCGGTAGAATTGATATTTTAGTTTTTCAACAGCAGTTTTGGCTATTAGTAGTTGAATCAAAACGAGCAAGTTTTTCGCTGATTGACGCAATTCCGCAAGCATTGGCTTATATGTTAGCGAATCCTCATCCCAATAAACCCATATTTGGATTAGTTACTAATGGTAGTAATTTCCTATTTTTAAAACTTGCCAAACTAGATGTACCAATATATGCTATGTCTGATGAATTTACTTTATTTAAACGTGAAAATGAATTATACAAAGTTCTGGCTATTTTAAAAAAAATTGGTCAGTTGGTCATTTCATAGTTAAGAAAGTTTAATGTGTGTTACGCTTACCCTCCGGGAATGGCATGATTGCTAAAATAGCGTTAGCGATCTAGCCTATCCCGGTAATTAGCAGTATAAAAACATTAAGCTTCCGGTTCTACGCCTAACGCTCTTAATTGAGCAGCCAAGCGTTCGGTCTGGCTTTCTATTTCGGCTCTTTCTTCGCCAGTCAATAACAAGTTACCTTGCGAGTACTAATTCACCATTTAATGCTAAACCTATATTTGGCAATAATTCTTGTTGATAAGATTGCCGTAGCAAAAGTAACGATTGCAGTACAGAAGATTTTCCCGTACTATTTAGTCCGGAAAGTAAGGTTAGTGGTTTAAATTGTAGTAACTGACTTTCAAAAGCTTTGTAATTAGTCAACTTCAGAGAATTAATCATAATAATACTTCCTGGATAATTTTCTCGACGGTTTTAAATCTATGCTCGATTTTATTTACTGCTTGAGATATTGATATTAGAAAATCTACGTCGTTATCTACATATTTAACAAATGTGTCTATTAATTTTTGTCTTCTATCTTTTAATATTTTAATATCTTTAATATCTAGCTTTCCCAAATTTACCGACCAAACTTCAAACAAAGATTTATTAATTGGAAACTTTCTTTTATTTTTATTGGAGATTTTGCGGAAAGCATTATCGTGGAAAATATCAAACGCCGCAATCATCGCTGTTTTGAATACTTCTTCTAGTTCTTTTATTTTATCCTCGGAAAGACTATTTGTTTTCGACAAAGCTTTACTGAAGAATGAATCTCTAGTTTCATCTTGATACTCTTTATAATCAATTAAATAAAAAGCAAGGAATCCTAGTACAAACTCCCTATCATCCATTCTCTTTTTCTTGGAGTCACTGAGATTAACAACACGTTTAAACTCTGGAAAGGAAGCTAGTTTTGCTAAAAGTTTTATAGCTTCTCCAGGATTCAAAGCATGTCGAAGCTCTTGATTGGAAAGAGGCACACCTCCTGTGTTAATACGTTTAAAGATATTATACTTAACTTCCAAAGGCGTACCTTTTTCAATTAAATATACTGTCACTTGTGTTTCTAAAATACGCCGTTGATATCTCCGTTCTAATTCATCATAGGTTTTATTATTTAACTCTTTCAAATATTCTAATCCAGCTAACTTAAGTCTCTTATCACTTTTATCAATCACAAATTGATTCAGAGCAGACAATCTTTGTAATCCATCTACAACTATCCATTCATCTTCATTCGTTCCATCAATATAAAAAGCAGGTAATGGAATCCTAATCAGAATAGATTCGATCAATTTACTTTTTGCTTCTGGAGTCCATATGTGTGCTTGACGTTGAAAATCAGGTGCTAAGTTAAGTGCTTTTTCGTCAATTCTTCTAAGTAATTGCTCAATAGTTGGTTCCCTTGTATCTATATTAATTTTTTCTGGGTCGTATTGAAAAGTTACTTTTTCCTCTTCTTGATTACTTTCTTCATCATCTGAAACTTCTTCCTCTATAAATTCTGCGTATTGGTCATTAAATGCTGTCATGGTAGTACTCCTTTAGTTGGATTAATACATACTATAGAGATATAAATCAAAGTTAATATATTGCAATATTAAAACACTTTTTGACAAGCCCTGCCTTTTTAGTTTCCATTCTCCCCATATTGGAATCATAAATAGAAAAGCAGCCGGAATCAACCAGCTGCTATCAAAAAATTGTTATTTAATTTACCTAATTGCCCCAACTCCTGCCATATCCAAAATTGGTGCAATCAAATCTTCGCGTTTTACCGCCATCATATGCACTCCCTGACACAACTGTTGTGCCATTTGCACCTGTTCGGCGGCAATTTTCATCCCCTCGGATAAGGGGTCTTTTGCCTGCGCTAATCTATCGATAGTATGCTGGGGAATATTCACTCCTGGAACCACACGGTTGATAAATTCGGCATTTTTTGCAGACTTTAACAGAAATATTCCTGCCAAAATTGGCTTGTTGGAACCTGCTGCGATCGCATCCATGAATTTTTCCAATTTCTCAAAATCAGTTATTAGCTGACTTTGAAAAAATTGTGCCCCTGCTGCCAATTTCTTCTCAAATCGACTCTGTAAACCCGACCAGCTAGCACATTGCGGGTCGATTGCTGCACCGGGAAATAAATCTAACGTCCCATCGGTAAGGGGTTTATCGTTATAATCTACACCCATATTCAACTTTTGAATAACTTGCAGCAAGCGCACCGCTTCCAGGTCGAATACACCCTTACAGTCGGGGTGGTCGCCTGCTTTCACGGGGTCGCCTGTTAGCGCTAGGATATTACGAACACCGAGCGCGTGTGCCCCCATTAAATCGGCTTGCAACCCAATGCGGTTGCGATCGCGGCACGCAAATTGACAAATTGGTTCGATACCGTTTTGCAGTAAAATTATGGAGGCAATCAGCGGACTCATCCGTAAGACGGCACGGCTACCATCAGTAATATTGACAGCATGAACCCTTCCCTTAAGGGTCGCTGCCATTTTTACCATGTGTTCTGGATTACCGCCTTTTGGAGGTGCAACCTCGGCTGTGATTAAGAAATCACCAGACCGGGCGGCTGTACGAAACGAACTGAACGTAGTTGGAATTTGTGTATCAAGCATAACATTGAGCATTTCGACTCTAGTACAGCTGTAGCACAACTTACGTCTTAGTGGAAAGATTAAATAAAGATAGCTAAGAAATTAAATTATTTATATTGTGGGAATGAGCATCCTTACCATCAGGGTCAAGTTATAGCAGTTTTCGGGTAAATAGACTTTGAAGAAGGAAGAAGGAGATTTATATATGGGGATTCAGTGTAGCATAGCGTAAGCTAACAAACGCTTATCCATTGTTGGGTTTGACTGAACCCCTTTGCGCCTCTGCGCCTCTGCGCGATAAAAAACATGTGGTTTATTTACCTGAAAATGGCTGTAATACAGGTTTTACTTGAGCGACTTCATGAGCGATACTTGTAGTCTGGTATTCAAGTGATTCTATTAAAGGCAATTCTTCAGCTATTTGCACTTGACTGCCAAAAAAATACACTTTTGTGCATACATTGCTCAATTTACATTTAGTAGAATAACACTGTATTTAATTTTTGCACTTAACTAAAAGCAGAATTTATGTTTTTTTGATGCCTACCTACTTAAGGCTATCGATGTTACAAAAAATTTAGCGTTCTCCAAAAAACTCAGTCTCAGTTTCAAAATTGGGTTAAAAGATTTTTTAATTAACAATAACTAAGTTGGTAAGAAAAAGTATCATGATGTAACGAAAAGTAAAATCTCTAGATTACGTTCGTAGTTGCGCTTTAGCGCTATAAATACGCGCTAAAGCGCAACTACGAACCAAAATATGATTATCTGTAGCGACTTACTTATTTTAGGGAGAATACCATTATGATTGATCAAATCTCTTGGATGTTAGTTACAACCATCAAACGTAAATTCTTAAGTGGTTTATTTCTTATGTTACTGTTTGTCCCAACAGTAGCGATCGCCAATAATCCACTCGAACCCAACAAACCTTCCGTAAGCTCCTCTAAAGCTGAAAAATCGAAAAAACCTAGGAAACCAGCTAGTGGTTATTCTAGAGCCGGAGGCTCTAGAGGCTGTTCGGGAGGAGCCATTCCTTTAACAGTACTTGCACCGAATACATTTGTAGTCACAACAACTTCGGTTCGTCCCACTTTTGCTTGGTTTGTATCCCAGCCTCAACCAACAGAATTCCGCTTGTTTGAGTTAGATGCAAGTAGCACACCCAAACCTAAAAGAATCGGCGAGCCAATTAAATTACAAAGCATATCAGGGATTAACCAATTATCCCTTCCAAAGAATCAGCCAACACTGACTGTAGGTAAAGAATATATGTGGCAAGTATCAATTGGCTGTTCGTATGGACCTTTTATACAAAGGGCAGAATTTAGGGTAGTGCCGAAGTCATCGGTTCTCGATGGTCAGCTATCTAGGGTGACGAACAATTCTCAGAAAGCATATATTTACGCCAAGGAAGATTTATGGTATGAAGCTTTGTCAGAAGCTCTTAAAGTTGCGTCGTCTCCAGGAAAACTGGGAAAGGATGGTTCCGATATTGTGCGAAAGCTTGCTGAATCGGATAGTTTAATCCCAGACAAATTAGCACCAGGTAGAGAGCAAGAAATTCAGCAACGAAGAAATTACTTAGAACAGATTGCGGGAAAAGGATAATATCAATTTGCAATTTGCAATAGACAGAAAAGATGTAGAGAGGCGAAATTTCGCCTCTCTGGAAAGGATTTCGGGCAACACAGAATTAATTTTCGGAGATGTCTAATTAGTATTTGTAGTGGCGTGGCAAACTTAAAATGGTGAGATAAATTTTATTGTGGTGCGGGCTAGAAGCCCGCTGATGACGACGGGCTAGCCCATCTTAATACTGCTCGGTTAAGAAATTCATCCCCCCAACCCCCCTTAAAAAGGCAGGGCTGTTTCCTGAATCCGCAGATAATTCGTTTAGGCAATGATATTGTAGGGGCACAGCAATGCTGTGCCCTTACGACTGCCTAAAATTCAAACGAGAAATTCAGATTTTCCGTTTTTTCTATAAAGAATGAAATAGCTTTGCCCTTAAAAAGCTTGTCATTACCAACATTTATTAATCTCATAAACTCTTATCCCGCCAACGGTTGTAAACCGTTGGCTAGTAGCGTGCATTCAGATAAATCTGACTAAATTTACTTTTAAGTCCGTTTTAACGGACTTATGCTATGAGCCTGGGATTTGCAATCCCAGGCGGGATAATAGTTTTAGCGCGATTTGATTCTATTAAGACTTACGCAAAAAAAATTTGTCATGCTGTGGCTTGCCTCCCCGGAGGGGTACGGAACGTTCGTCGAAGACGTTCCCGTTCACGAAGTGTGCCCGTAAGGGCTTAGGATAGTGCAGTGAAGCATCTCGGAGATTCTACCCTTCGGGAACGCTACGCGAACACGGAGCTCGCGCTCCGTTGGGATGACAGTTTTTCGTTAAAATGCGTAATTCCTATCTATGAAAGATGTTGGTAATGACAAGCCTTAAAAAAGGGGGGCTAAAAGCCTGATAAAGTCCCCCAATTTATCGGGGGATTTAGGGGGATAGAATAAGAGCAAAAAACCTCAACCGAGCAGTATTATAGCCCATCCCACAGTAATTATCGTCCACCAGTTTGAGCGTCACAACCAATTACCAATCATGATAAAAGATGCCCAAAATGCGGGATTGTCGTATTGAAAGTTAACATCATCTCGATTTTTGGGATGAAGTAATTTTATCTGAGCTTGTTGCAAAGCTTCTGCTTTACTTTTTCCGGCGCGTAAATTTTGATAAAATTCTTCTACTAAAATTGAGGTGGATTCGTCTGGTACTGACCACAAAGAAGCTAACACACTTCTAACTCCGACTTGTAAAGCAATACCAGCCAAACCTAGAGTAGCACGTTCATCTCCTACGGCAGTTTGACAAGCAGTTAAGGATAGTAGTTCAGTTGAGTTAACACTACCATTAAATTTTCTTAAGACTTTCTCTAACTCACTGATAGTTAATTTCTGATTATTTCCTGCGACTAAAAATGTATCTTCTGGAATAATACCAAACTGGGCGTGAGTAGCAATATGAATAATGGGATAAACAGTTTTATTAAGTTTTTGTCTCAAGTTATCTAAAGTAAAGTTTTGATTAATAAGTTTTTCGGTATTGGGAAATATTTTTTCAACGCTCTTTATTTCCTTATCTACATAAGACAAAGCTGGATATTTTTGTCCATTTATAGTGGTTTCTTTGTCAACACCTGTTATCAGAGCGCGGCTAGTTTTAGTGTTTAGTTTTTCAGGTGCTGTCAAAGGTAAGCTTGGTGTCGTAGCTATAGCATATTTTTCAATTAAATATTTTTTTTGATTCCTATCATACAGTGTAGCCATTGGGATACTAGCAAAAAACCCATCTTGAACAAAAACAAAGGTTTTGATTTTTTCGGAATTTATATCCTTCTCGAAAGGTGCAATTAACAACTCATATAATTTTTCAGCCAACTTTTTATCGTAATCAAACTCTTTACGTGCATCTATCAAGCCTTGTCTAAATTCTTTAACTAATTCTTCAACTTCTTTGCTAGTAATATCTTCACCATTTTCTTGTTTAATCCATTTAAAATCTGATTTTTGGGGTAACGTGAGAAAAATTCCTGCCCGCTCCTTTAAAACTATCGAGCTAAATACAGCGGTATTATCCCCTAATAGTTCATCAACTTGTTGTGGTTTGATAGCTGCTAAAATACATTCGTTACCAAAGTAATTTTGTAATTCTGCTAATTTGAGAGAATCAATGATTTCACGAGCTTCTCTTAAATTATCATTATCTTTATTCGCTTGTTTATTTGCTTTTTGATGAAAGCTGATTGTTTGGTCGGCTTTTTCAAGTTTTAATTCCGCTAATTTGCGATAAATAGGTTGAATAACACCTCGAAAGTCTAATTGGAAGTCTCTATCTGCTATGAGAATATCGCTACGAATTTTTTCTAAAGTTTGAAATGCCCGATTGTAAGCATCTATAGCTTTTGATTTATTCCCTTTTTTAAGCAAAAGTCTTCCTACTTGCCATTCCCATAAATATAGGCTATCTTTTGCGTTCAAATTTTGGTCAGCAATTATTAATGCTTGTCGGGTCAAATCCAAAGCTTGATTATAATTTCCTTGACATTCAGAAAAATGTCCTTTCGCTCCTAAAGCAAAAGATTTAGAGCGATTGTCTTGTATATTGTCAGCTACTTCTATAGCTTTATTTAGTAGGTTGTCAACTTCCGTTGACGAGAGGTTTCGCTTTGATTGTTCATTTTCATTTTCAGCGCATTGAGTTAATGGTAAAGTATCAATATTCTTTCCAGGTAGATTGGCTAAATCGATCGCTGCATATACTTTTTGTGCTGAATCTGGTAATTTATCTAAAAGTGCTAAAGCTTGTTGTACAGCTTGGTCTATTTGATTCTGGTTCAATAAATTAAATTTTTGGCTCCGAAAATAAACCTGGATCAAATTGAGAATAGCTCTCATTTGAGTAGGTCGATTGTTTTGGTTATTCGTTATTCGTAAACTTTCTTGAAAGTTGTCTTTAGCCATTTTATAATACAATTGCGCCTTAGATACAAAGTTATTATACTTGTCTAGACGATTTGTTTGAGGATAATTTGTTTGAGCAGATTCTGCATACAGATTAAAAAGTTGCGCTCGACTAAAATAGACGTTACCCAAACTATTTAATATTAAATAAGTATTACTTGTACCACTAACTTTTTTCCCATCCTCCAGATATTTAATTGCTAGTTCATACTTAGCTAATTGACGGTAAGCTTCCCCAAGACTTCCTAATGCTGCAACTTGTCCTTCTTCATCTTGTTCGGCTATAGCAATTCCTAAAGCACTCTCAGGCAAATAACTTGGCTTTTTGTCAGCTTTCTCAAACTCTGTTTCTTCCTCCTCTATACCATGTAAAAGTTCTACTGCCTTTTTAGGTTGTCCTAAACTGCTGTATGCTTGGGCTAGTTCGGTAAGCGCTCTTCCAGTAGCGCGAGGGTTTTTTAATTGGCGATGCAAAGTTACTACTTGCTCCCATTGTTTTACTGTCTGTTCTATGTCGCCAAGTTGTTGATATGCCCTAGCCAAATTTCCGCATACAATCGCTTGTTCGGGAAGCTGTTTGTTTGTTTGGTATATCTTTAAAGCTGTTTCCCACTCTTGAATTGCTTCTCTAAATTTTCCGTTACCGTAATATTTAATACCTGATTTTACTAAATTGCTCGCATCCTGTTGTGCTTTGACAACCGTAGCAGATGCTACTTGGTTAGTCGCAAAGGAAACATGACTTAGCGATAAGGTAAATATAAAACTAACGAGGAGAAAGGCTGCTAAGATTCGACGCTTTTTTCTTGGGTATTGCTTTAACATAGTTTAACTCCACTTACTTTGTATACTTAGCTTATAAGTTTTTGTGTTACCAAAAACTGTCAAAATAGTAATTATTTTTTTTCATGACTAATTATAAGAAACACTATAGGACTATCCCTGCATATTTTTAAACAGATACGTATGGTGCGTTACGCTGTCGCTAACGCACCCTACAAATACCTAATTTTGTTAAAAAATCAAACCTGATTCCGATAATATGATTAATAAAGGTTAAGGTTTTCATAAATATTAATAATAAAAAATAGCAATCAATTAAGTATGGTATCAAAATGGTTGATAGCGCAGCGAAAAGTAAAAACCATTTTCTTGCAGGGAGTTACCTTCCGAATCAACTGATATTAAGGGAATACCGTAGTCTAGTTCTAAAAATAAATCGCGGCTAGCTTGCCAGCTTAAACCTAATCCTAAACCCGCAATAGTTTGTGGATTAGGATTTTTTTCAGAGTTATTCCAAACAGTACCGATATCAAAAAATGGTCTGATTTGTAATAAGTTATCTGATGTTAGGGGAAAGCGTAATTCTACCGAACCCACAATGCCATTATCGGCAACAAGTTCATTTTGGCGATATCCCCGCACGGTATCTACTCCACCTAGACTAATTAGTTCTAAAGGTAGTAAAGCATCTGGCGTGAGTTGAGCATTGATTTTTGCTAACATTAAAGTCTTAGATGATAATTGCTGTACCCATTGGAATTGTCCCAACCAAGCAAAAAATCGCCCGTCAGTACCAGTGTCGTTGATGGTAGCATCGAAGGCATCAATACCAAAACTAAATTGCGATCGCGCTGCGAGGACTTGTGTTGCATTTCGTTGCAACCAGTCTTGAGAAAAGCGAATTACTGTTACTCTCGATCTACCCTCTTCTGGTCCCTCGGAGAAAGAGAAGGGAACATCATCAAGTAAGAATGTTTGACTGCGACGTAAGTCCAAAGCTAAACTAAGAGCAAATTCGGTGTTGGGTTTTTTGACTAAAGGTTGTCGCAAATCAAATGATAAGGTTTCTGAGTTGCTGCGGATATCTAAGTCAGCAAATTGTTTTTCGACTATCTGGCTATCGTTCTTACTGTAGCGGATGTTAAATGTACCATCTAGGGCATTTACGGGTATTCTGTAACCCAAGCTGTATATGTCTAGACCCTCCGTCAAACCGTATTGAGCGCTAAATTGATCGCCAAAACCCAATAAGTTATTGTAAGTAGCAAATGCAATCCCTTGAAGCGAACCGATCGCAGGGGATTGATTATTGTCAATTACAACACCTGCCCTGAAAGCAGGTGCTTCTTGTAATTGCAGTTGTAAAATGTTTTTACCAGCGGTATTACTTGGGATTAATTGGGCGTTAACTTGTTGTAATAAAGGGTCAAGTTCTAATAATTGCAATGCTTCTTCAAGACGTTTGCGGTTTAAGGGAGGTTTGGTTGCTAATCGAAGGCGACTTCTGACATAATTTTGTAGTCTATTGGCTCCGTTAATTTCAATTTTTTCGAGTTCACCCTCAACTACCTGGATTTCTATAATCCCAGTTTCTAGGAATTGGTTATTTAAGATAAATGCACCAGATGTAATATAACCATTATCAACATAAAGTTTAGTAATAGTAGAGCGTAGTTGAACTAAATCTTCAAAGGAGACAGAGCAAGTTTGAAGAACGCAATTTTCATATTTTTTAATTAGCCGATTAATCTCATCCTTGAGAACGGTATTACCCAGAACTTGAATTTTCTTAACATTAATTAGTTCGTTGCTGGGAGTTGTCGGTGTTCCCGGTGTATCTATAGAAGGTAGTTGTAAATTAGGAGGTTTCGTGGGTGTTGGTGTGTTGGGTAGAGGTGTTTCTATCGGTTTGGGAATAGTTTCTTCAACTCGTTCGGGTGTGTTTGGGGGAATTGTTACTCCACCAGGGGGAGTTGTTTGAGCGCGAGCTAATTGTTTGAATGGTGTAAAAATGGCGATGATTAAGCTAGAGAACAATAATGATAATGATATTATTCTTATGTTTATTAACTGCATATATATTTTTTGTTTAAGTAATACCAGCTTAAAAATTAATCGAATTTGATCCTATCCATGCGATCGCTCCGTCCGTAATCAATATTGCTCGCTTAAAGCTTTAGATCCCCTAATGGTTTGTTTCATTAATTTTGACATGTCGTGGGAGTCAGATCCCCGACAACTTTTACGCGCGTCGGGGATCTGGTCTTCTCGATGCATGTCAAAATTAACGACATAGACTATTAGGAGATCAATTTATGGGAAAATATCTGAACCGCTCGGTATTGCGTTCATAATGACAAATACCCAAGCTGACTTGATATAAAAACGCAATCTAAAAATCCCTATAAATAAAATCACCTTACCTGCTACATTCCCGACTAAGTATGCGTTGCCCATTCGCCAAACGATAAACCCCTGTTGGTTCGATTAAGGGGTCGCCTTTTTTCCATCTCCGAGTCGGTTTTGTTGAAGATGTATTATCAGCTACGGGTTGCACATCAACAGTCGAATAGGCAGAAGGAACTGCATCCCCAGGACGATAGGGTAAACCTCCACTACCAGTAATAAAGAAAGTGCCATTTATTTCGTTACCTCTGACCACGCAACTACTTGCAATTAACGTTTCGCTATTAATTAGGTTCTGTGGTAATTCTGTAAGGCTATTTTGGATAGCGTCATTCTCTGGGTTGGTAAGATTGATATTTCCCGGAACTCCGAATGGCGAACTGGCTGTGATATCGCTCTGACTAGTTTGCTGGTTGCGGCGTTCTATACCGAAGATACCTTTGGAGTTAATTGTAACATCACCACCTTTACCTGTGAAAGCATTGGCGGTAATATCGCTATTTTCTTCGGGTATAGCAACAACAAAACCATTACGGGCATCAATAGAAATATTACCACCATTGCCAGGAGCTTCAGCAGTACCCGCAGAAGTAGAAATTTGACTTTGACGACGCAAGAACAATGATTCTTTGAGATTTAGGGTAATATTGCCCGCATTAGCACCGGCTTCGCTTCTACTAAAGAGTTTGCCTTTATTATCTAATTCAATTCTATCGGCTGTGACTTCTAAGTTACCTGCCCCACCAGTACCACTGCTGCTCACAGTTACATTTGCGTTATCTTTAACTAGTAAGCGAGGAGTGATAATAGTTAATTGACCTGCTTGACCGCTAGATTCGGCTTGGGTAGTAATGGTACTTTCAACAGGAATATTCTCACCAAGAGTGCCAGTACCTGAAACTTCTACAGAATCTTTAGCATTAACTGTTAAAGTACCACCTGGACCTGTGTTAAAAGTGCCAGCTTCAACCGTTCCCCCATCACGGATGACCAACTTGTCAACATTCAAGGTTAAACTTCCTGGTGTTTTTCCAGTACCTCTGTTATTTGCTGAAATTTTGCCGCCATTTTCCACCGTTAGCTGTCTGGTATCGATAGTTAGATTTCCGGGATTACCAGTGGCTTTTTCATCATCAGCGGTAGCAAAAATACCACTGCTACCCGCCCTTCTTGTTGCTCCCGGTCTACTTCCGGTGAGTGTAATAAAATCAGAGGAATTGATGTCTACACTTCCCCCATCGCCATTTTCACGCGCTGAACTGGATATCTGCGCTCCTGCTTTCAGAGTGAGTTCCTTAGTTATAATCTCTATATTTCCCGCTCTACCTGCATTTTCGGCATCCTCACCCACTTGAGCAAAAATTCCACTGTTTATCGGTTTTGTTATACTACCACCTATACCATCAAGCTCTATAGTATTCGCCTTGACAAAGATATTACCTGCATTACCTGGAGCAAATGTGGAAGCATCGATAGCGGCTCCACCTTTAATAACTAGTTGTCCAGTTTTAATATTTATATCGCCGCCATTGCCATTACTACCTTCATCAACCTGAGCCAAAAAACCACTAGGTAAATTATCACTCGGAGATATTCCTACCAGTTCTATGGAATCTGAAGTCACTATCACATCTCCTGCTTTAGCTTCACCCGTAGCATAAGTTCCGATTTGTGCACCTCCACTTAATTTCAAAGATTCAGAGGCATTGATAACGAAATTCTTTCCTGGGATTGAGCCTACTGTGTCAGCGAAAACGCTCGATCCCTGAGTGAGATTTATATTTTTCCCCTGTACTTGGATAGCACCACCACCTTCACCACTGGCATCAACACTAGCAGCATTTTCAAGCGTAATATCTCCAAAGTTTTGTACATTTCTATATTCGAGTGCATCAAAACCTTCTATTTCAATCAGACTGACTAAGCTATTACCCGCAACACTACCTAACTCAATTCTTCCTTCACTGGCTGTTAAACTACCTTTTAGAGAAAGATTACCCCCTACTAATGCGAGAGTTTTACCCTTGATAACTTCGAGTCCAATAGGTAACTCAGCGCTATTAAGTTGATTATTGGGATTGTTTTTAGAGCTATTGGTAATTTCTCCTGGATTTGAACCAAATTGTAGCCCTATAGGAACACTGACAGTTAATAAAAGCGAGTTTTGAGGGACAGTGGCGCTAAATTCCGTTCCATCAGCAAATTTAATGCTATCTGCTGTACTTCCAATAAATGAGCCACCGATATCTAAACTGGCATTTTGTCCAAAGATGATGCCCTTGGGATTAATAATAAAAAGATTAGCACTACCTTTATCTGTAGTTCCATTGATAAGTGTTTGAATAGTACCTTCAATGTTAGAAGCAGGTCCCCTTACCCGTGTAATAATATTTTGAATGCGTGCATCATGTTCAAAACGCGCAATACGACCAGATTCAATCGAAAATTGTTCAAAGCTGTGGAACAGGTTTTGATCGCGCTGAGTACCTTCTTGAATCAGCCGAAGGTCGTCTCCTTGGGGGATAACTGTAGAATTGTTAGGGAGAGTGTTATCTGGAATAATTTCTGCTGCAACTGGAATTGAAGCAAGCAGCAAGGATAATAAAATACTCCCGTTAACAAACCCAAATCGGAAAGTAGAAAATTTCATCGGCTTCTCCTAAAAACGCACCCGTCACACAATCAATTTAGTTGAGTCGATGAAGGCTATTATGCCTTATCGCGCCACAATTAAGAGGGCGCAACGCCTTGCGCCCCTACCTGCGTAATCGATTAAAATAAAAATTGCTCTCCACTGATGAAGGTAAATAATTTTTCCATACCAAAAATTATCAATGAAATTCAAAAAGTAAAACTACCATCTATAAAATGGATAAAGTTGAACTAAGAGCAGAATACATTGATATTGGACTGGGTATTTATTAATCTTTGTGAAGAGGATGTTTTAAAAGTCCAGCATAGGTATAATTTGTCATTTGACAAAAACCATGCTTTTAAAACATCCTCTAATGTTAGTGGTCAATGTCAAAAGTTTTGAAGGATGTTGAGACGCGTCTGTCTAAGATTTTCAAAGCCCAACCAACCGATCAGAATTAATCACATGGGCTAATTTGACCATGAGCGAGAAGTCCAGATACCCCAACAACTCCTGCGGATGCTGCTGGCTAATAGAGGGCTAGACCCCTCTCTTGTCCGAAAGACCGCCCCAGGCTTCAAGCAGTAAGTGCTAATCGGAGCGTTTGCCGAAGGCATTCCCGAAGGGTAGCCTGCTTAAAGCAGGCTTTGTTGCTATTAGCTCTACCATTTTATGGTAGGGCGGGATTTAGGGCACTTTATAAGACTATTTGCTGCCAGGATTAAGGGAAGACTATTTGCTGCCAGGATTAAGGGGTAAGACCCCTGATTCGCCAGCGGTATCCTCCAAGAAGTCGGGGATCTAGCAACCCCTCAAACCAAAAAATCAGGCTTTTTAATTTTTGATGCTCGCTTGAAATTTATTTGTGCGTTGATTTCGCTTCAGCATTAATATTCCACCAAAAGCACCTACAACTAATAAACTATTACTTGTACTAGATTCTGGAACTCTTACTGAAAATGGAACGCTCCTATCTGCATTAGGACCTACACCATATTTGTCAATAACGCGCCCGTTTATAACATTACCAGGATTGTCTAAACCATCCCTGTAGTTACGAATTAAAACTCCCGGTACCGTTCCTGTTCCGACATATGAAACAACCCCTTCCGCAGAAGTAATTAAATTTGCTAAACCATTTTCTTGCGGAAACGATGCTTTGGTTTCATCAAAAAACAATGTTAATGTTGCCTCATCGTTCGGGGTTAAATCATTAGTAAGATTCAGTACATAGGCAGCAATAGGTTCCTCCCCACCTGGAATCCGATCAAATACGTCACTTCTGGTAATGTTAAACGAGTCCAAACCCAAATTGTTTAAAAAACCGTCCACATCACTGGCTGTGTTAAGTAGTGTTCGTTGTCCGATGCTGCCTACCGCAGATGTGAAAAACGTCGCACCAGTAATTGAGTTTGTTAAGGAAACGTTCTCAACAGCGTCTTCAAAAGATTTCTCTGTCTCAATATCAAATGAAGCATTCACCTGCTGGTCTTCCTGCTTAAAATCTGATTCTCCGGAAAACCTTCCTCTCCGAGCCTCCGCAGACTCTGCAAATAACCCCACCATACTCACTACAACCACAGCAGCTACTGCCAATTTTTTTAGACTTAAGCTCATAGAATTCCCTGTTTAATTCTTTCTGATTTGTTTTGACTTTCACTTTTGAAAGCCGAATCTCATCGAACAACGTTGAAAAATCATTTTTTGGGCTTCAATGTTGATGCCTTTTCATTACTCTTTATGCTGGAATATTCAGTCAAGCATCAAAACTTGACTTTAAAATCAAGGTCAGAAGCCTAAATCCTGTACATAAGCGTAAAACGCTAAAAATAATGGCTAATATTATTATTTAGCAAGGCTTTCAAGCTTCAATAATTAAGAGCCATCTTGAGTAAACCATAAAAACAGTGTTTCTACTTAGCCTTTACAGCATCTTTATGAAGATTTTGTCATGCATAGTGTCAGGCAATTTACATGAGCAAAAGGACACTTAACTCTGTGTTCTCTGTGTCGAATAAGGTCTACAACTGTGTCATTCGTACGTAAGCCCTATCAGTATAGGTTGTAATTACATTACTTCATAACTTCAGTAGATCGGTACAAATAAAGCTAGCTTGTTATGGTCGTCCTCTGTCCGCTGTCATTATTCATTGGTAAGGGTTTGGGGCACGTTTACTTTGTTGTAACTCGCGTTATATCTATTCTTGCCCACCTACTTGTATCTTGGAGCTGTACGCATAAATCTTTAGACCTGGGGCTGTTTCATTCTTTTAGGACTTACGCAAAAAAATTTTGTCATGCTGAACCCTTCACGGAGTTTACCCTCGAGCGAAGCGAAGGGTTCGAGGGCAGGCTCCACGAAGTGCAGTGAAGCATCTCCGAGATTCTACCCTTCGGGAACGCTGAGTCCCAAAGGGACACGCTGCGCGAACGCTAACACTTCGCTTGCAGTTCCTTCGCGCTCGTCCCAAGGGGACACGCTGCGCGAACGCTCAGGACTCAGAATGACAGTTTTTCGTTGAAATGCGTAAATCCTATCTTTATAGAAAAATCTAAAAGTCTTATTTTTTCGTTTGAATTTAGGTTAGTCGTAGGGGCGGGGTAAAGAGCGCCCCTACAATACCGTGTGCTAAACTAATTTTCGGGCGGATTCAGGAAACAGCCCTGCTTTTAAAAGCTTGTCATTACCAACATTTGTTAATCTCGTAAACTCTTATCCCGCCAACGGTTGTAAACCGTTGGCTAATAGCGTGCATTCAGATAAATCTAACTGAATTTACTTTTAAGTCCGTTTTAACGGACTTATGCTATGAGCCTGGGATTTGCAATCCCAGGCGGGATAATAGTTTTAGCGCGATTTGATTCTATGTAAAGATGTTGGTAATGACAAGCCTTTAAAAGGGGGGCTTTGCATAAGTCCTGTATTTATTTTTTGGAATACTCTAGAATCCCCATCCGTCTATACGCTGGGGTATTTCAATAGAAGTTTTTATAACGGTAGAGAATATCCCAAGGCGAGTTTTACGTCTTTCAAAGTTTGGTTAGCAACTTCCTCGGCTTTTTGCCGTCCTTCACGTAAAACCGACTCCAGATAACCTTTTTCTGCCATAACTTCGGCATATTTATCTTGAATTGGCTTTAACGCATTAATAGTCGTTTCTGTCAACAGCTTTTTAAAGTCACCCCAACCCATATCGACGCATTCCGCTGCTACGTCTTCTTTGGCTTTACCCGATAGCAACATATATATAGTTAATAAATTCTGACATTCGGGACGTTCCGAATCGTCAAAAGTTAAACCGCGTACTTGGTCAGTTTTGCAGCGTTTAATTTTTTTAGTAATTTCATCGGGTGAGTCAAGCAAATTAATTCGACTACCTTCTGCTGGGTCTGACTTCGACATTTTCTTAGTACCGTCGGTCAAACTCATTACCCGTGCGCCATCTTTGCGAATCATCGGGTCGGGTGACTTGAGAATTTTTTTGCCTTGACCAAATTGGTAGTTGAACCTGTCGGCAATATCCCGCGTCAATTCCAAATGTTGCTTTTGGTCTTCACCAACGGGGACTTTATCGGCTTGATATAGTAAAATATCCGCAGCCATGAGTACGGGGTAATCGAGTAATCCCACACCAACATTTTCACCTTGTTTAATAGCCTTCTCCTTGAACTGAATCATATCAGTTAGCCAGTTCATCGGCGTGATGCAATTGAGCAACCAAGTTAATTCGCTATGTGCGGAAACGTGCGATTGGACGAAGATATTCGAGTATTGTAAATCGATACCGCACGCGAGATAGAGGGATGCGATCGCATAAGTATCGGATGCTAGCGTCTGCGGGTTGTGGGGTACTGTAATCGCGTGTAAATCGACCACGCAAAAATAATTATCATACTGACTTTGGATTTCCACCCAGTTACGAATTGACCCAAAATAGTTACCTAAATGCAATGAACCCGTCGGTTGAACTCCAGAAAAAACCCGTTGCCTAGCCATAGCTGCTAATTTAGTGATTTCGTTATTTTTAAAATATACAGTGAAGAAGGGGAAAAGGGGAAAGGGAGAGAGTGGAGGGAATAATTGATATTTGCGGTTCTTCCGCACCTCTGTAGGGGCGAGTTTACTAAAATTCCTAATTTTCTAATAAGATATTGCTTATTACCAACTGCTTCGGTAATTTAATATATTCGCAATTCGGACGCAATTGTTGGCGAACATCGGTAGGAGTAAACACCAATCTCCACGAATCAACTGTTGCAACCTCAACACAATCATCAATATCGCTAATGCTATCTGCGATATGCCTCCGGCACGCTTGCGCGATCGCAACTGTATCATCATGATGGCGTTTCTGTAATTTTAAACAAAGTTCTTTCCTTGCCTGCGCTTGTGCAGCTTTTTTGTCACTAGCAATATAAAACCCTGACTGGTGAACTTCTCCGAAAAAATTTGGCTCGTATGCACCAAAGTTGATAAAATATAACTTCAAATCGCTTTCATTATTTGATAATTCCGCAGGTACGATTTGAATCTGATATCCATCTACATAATTCAATTCTATCCACGCATCAATATGTAGCCCTTTGCGAATTCCAAACCATTTTTTTTCTAAAGTTGGGAACGTATCTTGTAAATTAGAAGCAATTGCAAATACAACATCATGGACTTCGATATTGCATTGCTTGGCATGACCACCTAAATATATAGCAAATAATTTCTTGTCAGACATCATGTAAACCAAATAAATAAAAATATTCGTCATAGTTACCCAACGGTTATGTTGGGTTGCGCTTCGCTCCACCCAACCTACACCTATACCTTTAGAACGTGGCAAACCTTCTAAAAATTAATTTGGTTTTCACGTTGGGTGACAAATTGCACACTTAACAGCTTTCATCAAAGCGATTGCCCTGTAATATATAATATGCACAGGATGTAATCAGGAGTATACAATGACAGTAGAACGTTGGACGGATGAAATGCTTGATGAATTGGCTTCAAGTGTGACTGAGTTACGAGAAAGTGTTGGCGAGTTACGAGAAAGTGTTGGCGAGTTGCGAGAAAGTGTTGGCGAGGTTAGAGACGGTGTGGATGGTTTGAGAGTAACGACTCAAGCCTTATTACAAGTAGCGGCTCAAAATCAAAGTAGGATGGATCGTTTTGATGAGGAAATGACGTTAATGAAGCAACGACAAGCGGAAAGCGATGTGCGATTTAATGTTTTACTGGAGGAAGTCCGTTACTTAATTCGTGGGAATAATAGAAACGATTAGGCGATATCCTAACCAATCTAGCTTGCGACTCCTACATTTTACTTTTTGCTAATTACAAAATCGAATCATAAGCTTTAATCAACTGTTGTGCTGACTTATCAAGCAAACTTTGTTCTTCGTTATTTAGTGGTGCTAACAACTTGCGTGCGATACCTTGTTTACCAATAACACAAGGAAGACTTAATACAACTTCTCCAACTTGATATTGTGAATCAGCTTTTACCGATACAGTGAATATCTTTTTCTCATCGCGCAAAATACTATCAACTAATTGACAAGCTACCGTTGATATGCCATAACTAGTACCACCTTTACGTTCGCTGATTGCATACGCACGCTCGTGGATTATTTGAGGATACTCGGCTTTAATTTGTGCCAGCGAAGTACCTGATTTAAATGGAAATTTATCTAAAGGAATTGCTCCAATCAACGCACTTGACCAAACAAAAAATGCACTTTGTCCATGCTCACCTATTACGTAAATATTAACCTCTTGTTTGCTGACATTGAGCAACTTACCAAGCTGATATTTAGCTCTTGCAGTATCTAAAACTGTTCCCGAACCGATAATCAAATTTTCCGGTCGAGTCGAAGTAGCTATTGCAATCCGCGTTAACACATCAACCGGGTTACTGATAATAATTACAACAGCATTTGGTGCTACTCGGTCGAGTTCTTTAATCGTCTCGCGCATAATATCTGCATTATCGCCCAACAATTCCAACCTGTCTTGACCTTCTTTAGCTTGGGCACCTATCGTCACAACAATAACGTCACAATCTGCTAAATCTTCATACTTATCGGATGGCAGCACATCGCATTCCTCAAGTAGCGGAATCGCATCTTCAATATCCCACGCTTCCCCTTCTGCCTTAGATATAGTGCGGTTATATAATACAACCGACACGCATACACCCATCATCACCAAACCATTTGCTACCGCATTGCCAACACGACCTGCACCAACAACACCGACTTTAGATGTATTCTTACTCATGTTTTTATATTTGCTCGCGGCTTTTCCTCGTAATATTAATCTACCTACAGCAAATTACATCTATCGCTCGTAGTAAGCGCTGTCTTCGCTTATAATTAAAAATCAAAACCCTAAAATGAGCGCACTCTACCCACCCAGAGAACCCTACAACGAAGGTAAATTAAAAGTATCCGATATCCACACAATTCACTATGAAGAATCGGGCAATCCCCAAGGTAAACCAATAGTATTACTGCACGGTGGTCCCGGTGGTGGATGTCCCCCATATTATCGTCAATTTTTTAATCCTGAAAAATGGCGCTTAATCATGTTTGACCAGCGTGGGTGTGGTAAAAGTATACCCCATGCCGAATTGCGCGAAAATACAACTTGGGAATTAGTTAAAGATATTGAAAAACTGCGCGAATATTTAGGTATAGATAAGTGGGTTGTATTCGGTGGTAGTTGGGGAAGTACGTTATCGTTAGCATACAGTCAAACTCATCCCGAACGTTGTAAAGGGTTGATTTTGCGCGGTATTTTTATGCTGCGTCAGTTAGAGATTAATTGGTTTTATCAAGAAGGTGCAAGTAATATTTTTCCGGATGCTTGGGAGGAATATTTAAAACCGATTCCACCTGAAGAACGCGATAATCTGCTAATAGCATATTACAAACGTTTGACAAGCGATGATATGAAAGTTCGCCTGGAAGCTGCCCGTGCTTGGTCAATTTGGGAAGCGAGTACAAGTCGATTATTTTTAGATAAACAGCTTATGCAAATTTTTGGTGAAACCGAGTTCGCTGAGGCATTTGCACGCATTGAATGTCATTATTTTGTGAATAAAGGCTTTTTTGAAGATGACGACCAATTACTTAATAATGTTGATAAAATTCGTCATATTCCCGGTGTGATTGTGCAGGGGAGGTATGATGTAGTTTGCCCGATGATATCAGCTTGGGAATTGCATAAAGCTTGGCAAGAATCTAAGTTAATTGTAGTTCCTGATGCGGGACATTCGATGAGCGAACCGGGAATTATGAGTGCGTTAATTGATGCGACGGATAGGTTTAGCGAGTTGTAGCTTAGAAAA
>CAXTCQ010000102.1:0-10286 GCA_964242965.1 uncultured Calothrix sp.
CATTGAGGATGCCTTGCGTTCCGCGTCTTAACCGCCTTGGCGGTTGCTATAATTGCTAAGGAAGTCGGAACGAAACTACTTCAGGAAAGTATACGCGAAGAATTGATGCCTCCCGTCAATGTGGTTGAGTTTCCATCACTAACAGTCGCAATTTGTACTAAAGACCGTCCGGTTTCTTTGGCTCGCTGTTTGCAATCTTTACTAAATTTACAAACCCTAGCTGACAAATTAGAAATTTTAGTAATCGATAATGCTCCTTCTGATGAACGCACCCAAGAATTAGTAGCATCATTACCAGGCATCTGCTACGCTCTTGAACCAAAACCTGGTTTGGACTTTGCCCGAAATCGCGCTTTGCACTCAGCAACGGGTGAGCTTCTAGCTTTCCTGGATGATGATGTCGTCGTAGACCGGAAATGGCTAGAAGGTTTGATGGAAGCATGGGCAGAAAATCGAGATGCTGCTGCTTTTACAGGATTGGTACTGCCTTATGAGTTAGCCACAGAAGCGCAAATTTTATTTGAACAAAGAGGCGGATTTCGTCGCGGCTTTGAGAAAATTCGCTACGGTCAAGTTTTACCCGGTAATCCCCTGCACCCCTGCGGCGCGGGAATCTTTGGCGCGGGTTGTAATATGGCTTTTCGCCGAGATATTTTACTCAAAATAGGCGGCTTTGATGAAGCTTTAGATACAGGCGCACCTCTTCCAGGCGGTGGCGATTTGGATATTTTTTATCGGGTGATTCGAGCAGGTTATCCACTCGTATACGAACCTCAATATTTGGTGTTTCACCAACATCGTCGGGAATATGAAAAACTACGTCGCCAATATTGGACTTGGGGTTTAGGCTTCATGGCTTTTGTAGTTAAGTCTTACCAAAGTGACCCTCCCCAACGTTCCCAGTTGCGCCGTCTTGTATGGTGGTGGGTTAAAGACCAATTGAAGCAATTTAAAGACAGTTTGAGTCGGCGGCATGTTTTGCCTCCAACAATGATTTTGGCAGAATTCTGGGGCGGTATTTTGGGACTTTTAGGGGAATATCCCCGCTCGTTAAGGCGTATTGAGCAAATTAGGAGGAAATTTTCGTGACTACCTTTGCTCCCTATAAAATTCTGCACATTAAGTTGAGTCAAGGCATTCCCACGCTAACCGCTGATGTAAAGTATCAGGGTATATATGCTGTTTTTTGGTGGTATGGCATCCCCCTTGGTCATCAGGAAATTCCCACAGTTGAGTTGCCAATGACCGCACTCTCACTCTGCTCTCTGGCTGTGCAAACAATTACCCCAGCAGTGGGTTCGAGCCTTTTAGAACGCGGTTTCAAAGCACCTTTACCCGTAATTTCCAAAAATCCTTCACGGGATACACCTGTTGATTTTCATGCTTTGATGGCATTGCTTTCTCCGCTCAAGCAACTGCAAGAAAAGTATTCGCAGCCTGTCAGTGGTTCTGTTTCTGTGGTCGTCTGTACGCGCAACCGACCGCAGCAATTGGCACAGTGCTTGCTCGCGCTCTCATCTTTGTCGCAACGTCCAGAACAAATCTTAGTTGTAGATAATGCTCCTGCTGATGATGCTACACGCTCCTTAGTTGCCCAAATGCCTGGTATCCAGTACGTGTTAGAACCGCGTCCGGGGTTGAGCGTAGCCCGTAATACTGGCATCCGCCACAGTACAGGCGACATTATAGCCTTTACTGATGATGATGCGATCGTACACCCTGACTGGAGCATCCGATTGCAGCAAGGGTTTGATGACCCTAAAGTCATGGCTGTTACTGGGCTAATGCTACCCGCAGAGCTAGAAACAGAGGCACAATTAATTTTCCACAGAGGTTCTGGAGGTCCCGGTTGGGGATACCGTGGACTAACCTTTGACCAGAGGTTTTTTGAAGAGATGAAGCACCGAGGTGTTCCCGTTTGGCGTATTGGTGCTGGAGCTAACATGGCGTTTCGACGCAAGGCTTTTGAACTAGTAGGGTACTTTGACGAACGGCTGGGAGCAGGTGCTTCCGGATGTAGTGAGGATTCGGAACTATGGTACAGAATCCTAGCTGATGGCTGGATTTGTCGCTATGAACCAGCGGCTGTTATTTACCACTACCATCGCAGTGACTTAGATGGCTTGAAACAGCAAGCGTATCAGTATATGCGCGGTCATGTGGCAGCACTTTTGGTACAGTTTGCTAACTACAAACATTGGGGCAATCTGCGTCGGTTGTTTATTGCTTTGCCCAGGTATTATGCAAAGCGGCTTTTACGCGAGTTCGTCATCGGTTTTGAACCCAAGCGCAGTTCAATCTTTTTGGAAATTGTCGGTTGTCTAGCTGGAGTCAAATTCTACATCGACAATAAGAAGGCTCCGGCATGGCGATCGCTCCCCAATACACCAAATCATAACCAGAATACGGAGAAAATCAAGTTAAAAGCATAACTATGTCTAATTTATCACCCAATAAGAGCGATAATTGTGTGTCCATCTCACTGGTTATCTGTACCTATAACAATGCGGCGCTTCTGGAACGAGCATTAACAGCAATTTTAAAACAGCAAGTTCCACCCGGCGTTAAGTGGAATGTCTTAGTCGTCAACAACAACTGTACGGATGAAACTTCACTAGTTGTGGATAAATATATCCAATCTCAGAAAATACCAAACCTGTCTACAGTCTTGGAACCAAAGCAAGGCTTAAACCATGCACGCCAATGCGGTGTCGAGAACACTACTGGAGATTGGATTGCTTTCGTTGATGATGATTGTATGTTAGACCCAGATTGGGTAGCCGAGGCAGCCAAATTTGCCGAGTCACATCTTGACTGCGGGGCGTTCGGTGGTAAAGTCATTTTAGATTGGGAAACACCACCTCCTGCTTATGTGTTGAAGTATGGATACTCATTTGCCCAACAGGATTGTGGCATGAGTGTTACACAACCTGATTGTTTAGTAGGTGCGGGATTAGTTATTAATAGAAAGGCAATTTTAGATACTAACTGGGCGAACAAGCAGTTTTTGAGCGATCGCATTGGTAAAAAGCTTGTATCTGGCGGAGATGTCGAAATTGTTTTACGAATCCGCAGTGCTGGATATGATATTTGGTACAATCATGCGTGTAAATTAATGCACTTTATTCCCGCAAAACGTACTGAACATAAATACCTCGTTCATATCAACTACGGTCTAGGTATCAGCCAGCAAATGAGTGATAGTTTGGTCTGGCATAGTTCGTATTTAAGTTGGTTATTTGAGTCAGTATTTTCGAGTTTTCTCTCTACCGTTAATCTCCTCAAGCAAGCTTTAAAAACAGCACTGGGACGGGGGTATATGGAGAGCAGAGAAATTCCCATTGTCTGGGCTTTTGTATGCGGTCAATGGGCAGGAATACTGAAGATTATCCGCATGGACGTGCAAGAACGACAGTCCTTATTAGGAGCAGCTAAATTAGCATCCTCAAATAATTAAGAACTAAATACATCTTGTCTGAATTTCCCAATCCCAACTCTCTATTAAATTAAGAAATCTTATAAGTATGCTGACTTTATCGCAAAATTCAAATAAAACTGGCAAAGCACCTTTAAGAGAATTTCTCGCTTGTAATCCTTTTCCCGATCCCCTAACTCTGGGCTTTTTTTACCGAGAAAAGATGCGTGCTATTCATTATATTTCTCCCCACCAACCTTTTAAAGACATTTTAGAAGTAGGAGGTGGTCAAAGTGGTTTAACTGCCTTGTTATACCCGCAAGCCCATGTCACCAACTTAGACTTAAATCCCCAGTACGCCCAAGCAAAGTGCAATCAACAAGAACGGATGCGCTTTGTCTGTGGAGATGCAACTGCTTTGCCCTTTGCAAGTGAGTCCTTCGACGCTATAACGATGTTCGACCTTTTAGAACACGTACAAGATGACAAAAAGGCAGTATCAGAGGCTTTGCGAGTATTGCGTCCTGGTGGCTTTCTCCTAATTAGTACTCCCAATGAAAATTGGCGGTTTCCCTACTACAAATTTATGAAATCTATCTGCCCTAGTGAAGCTGAGGTTATGGGGGAATGGGGTCATGTCCGGCGTGGCTACACTTTGGCTGAACTCAAGGATTTGATAAATTTGCCATGTCAGGAGTCTGCCACTTTTATCAATCCCCTTACGGTTTTGAATCATGATGTTGCATTTTCAAGCTTATCTCATCGTCGGCGTCAATTCTTCTGTAATATGCTGAGTCCGCTGACGTGGTTAAGTTATTACCTACATCAACCGCACTTCAAAGGTACAGAAACTGCGTCGGCTTGGCAGAAGTAGGGTTTTCTGGAAAAGCCTATAAATGCTCTCAAACGCAATGAATACAAAAAATAGGGATTGTCAAGTTCATGAAATGCAAGAAAACAAGTCGAAAATGAACGCCCAACCACAACCAACACTCGCCTTGCTACATTGGGGCGATTCAATTGAAGACTTTTTGGACACTATTGGCGTTTCCTTTGAAGCTTTTTGCAACGAAATGACAGGCGGTTGGATGTTCGGCTACATTGATGCTTTGAAGTTGGTTGGTGTACGAACAGTATTGTTCTGTATTTCCGCTCGTGTTACTGAACCTCGGCGCTACACTCACGCGCCAACAGGTGCGACAATCTGTGTATTGCCTGCTCCCAAAATCTACCACATTGCTCGGCATCAGATACCCAATCCCTACGGCTGGACTCTCACGGAAGCACTTGGTGAAGATGTTCGCGGTGTCCGTCGCAAACTGCTCTTAATGCTCAAAGACTTGTCTCCTTACCTAGCTACACCATTAGTCGGACTTGCCCGCGAACTGCGACGCAAGGGTTGCCAAGCTATTTTATGCCAAGAGTACGAATACGCTCGCTTTGACGCTTGCGTGCTGTTGGGGCAATTGATGCATTTGCCAGTGTTTGCCACTTTCCAGGGAGGTGACTTTCAACTTTCGCGCTTGGAACGCCCTCTGCGTCCTCTAACATTAAGGGCTTGCGCTGGTTTGATTGTGGCGACCCAAACTGAGGTGCAGCGGGTGCAGTCCTGCTACGGCGTACCATCTGCAAAACTGGCACGGATTTTTAACCCAATGGATGTCGCAAACTGGCACGCAATCGATCGTGCTGAAGCTAGGGCAGCACTGGAAATTCCTCTTGATGCTCAGGTGGTAATATATCACGGACGTATTGAAATACACCGCAAGGGATTGGATATTTTGCTAGAAGCTTGGGAACGGGTCTTACGCTCACGCCCTGAAAGAGACTTGCGGTTGCTGCTAATCGGCACAGGCAGCGATGCTGGTCAACTGCACGAGCGTCTGACGACAATGCAACTGCCAGGAGTGATGTGGAGAGATGAATATGTACGCGATCGCAATGCAATTCGACGTTATCTGTCGGCTGCTGATGTTTATACTCTCCCATCTCGACATGAAGGTTTTCCCGTCGCACCGATTGAAGCAATGTCCTGCGGTCTACCTGTGGTAGCGACTGACGCGCCCGGAGTACCTGATATTCTCGAAGGTGGCGAGGCATCAGGGGGGTTGGTGATACCGCGTGGCAACTCAATGGCGCTGGCTTTAGCCCTTGGTCGTGTCTTAGACAACGAAACTTGGCGACACGAACTCAGTAAACGTGCCCGGTGTCGGGCAGCAGAGTGCTTTTCCCTTGAGGCAATTGGCAAGCAACTGCGTGACTTTTTAATATACTAAAAACGGTTAAAAACTGTCATTCTGAACCCTTCACGGAGTTTACCCTCGAGCGAAGCGAAGGGTTCGAGGGCAGGCTCCGTGAAGAATCTCTGAGATGCTTCACGGAGCTTCCAATTCCTTCGCGCTCGTCCCAAGGGGACACGCTGCGCGAACGCTCAGGACTCAGTATGACAAAAGTCCAGTTTTTACCCGTGGGCAGTATAAGTTGATGCTGAGGTAAATTATTGTGTAATCATCCAAATTTGAACTATTACCACTTAGAATCATAAATTCCACCTACATTGGACTTTTAAAATATCCTCTAAGCACGATTTCCAATACATATATCGCTAATAACGCACCCTACACATAAGCAATTACAAGTAGAGACGTTATATATAATATCTCTACTTGTAATTTATTAGATATTACCCAATCAAAATAAACAATTAATTACGTCTTCAACTAACCAAGTTGAGTACTATAAGCGCTATAACCATAAGCTAAAGGTTCGCGCATCGACTCAACAGGTTTGAGACTGCGATTAATTGCAGTTGCAAAAGGTACTTTCTTACCTTTGATTGTTTCCGGTATAATTGCGTATTCAGTCGTAGGTTCGATGCTATACTGCGGACATTTTGCTTTCATTCCCGCTGACGCTAACATCGTATCGATTTCTGCTGCTGTATATTGTCTGAGGTAAACTTGGTTTTTTGCACCTGGATTCAAACGACGTATCCAATTATGGATAATATGCGAAGGACAAACTTTATTATGGAATGAATGGTTGAAAACAAAGATTCCACCCGGCTTGAGGACGCGAGACATTTCTACCATCAATTTCCGCATTTGCGCTTCGGGAATATGCATGAATACGCAATTTGAAATCAGTAAATCTACTGAATTATCTTCTAAAGGTAATAATTCTGCCGAGTTGCAAATCACATTAAATTCTGCACCTGGGAAGAAATCATACTCTTTTTTGCAAGTTAACAAGCGACGCAACAAAGATTCGGAAATATCGATTCCATAGTATTTTTGACAGCGGAGATTTTTCTCTTTGGAGAGATATAAAGGAATACGTCCGTAACCGCAACCAATCTCTAAAATCGTATCAACTGATTTGTTATACGGAAATTTATTCCAAGTACCCGAAGGCCTTCCCGTTAATAGTTTATAATCTTTTTTAATCGCAGCACCTTCACTTGCTTGTTCAATTTTTTGGGAACCATAGTAGGTTTTACCTATTTCATCCCAAAGTTGCTTGTGTCCGGTATTATTTAATATTTCATAATCTTTAGGTAAATAAAGACCATCTTGAAGTTTGTAGTCTTTAATACTGGCTTTTTCGCTGGTAAGTTGACTCATGGAAGTATCGCTCATTAGGTATTGTATGTTATACGTTATACGCGAAACTTCTCTGGATTGCAATTGTTATTTTTGCGGGTTTATTGAACTATCTATACAATCGTATCAGTATTTATTCTTAGGATGCAGCCAAGATGCGATCGCTTCTAAAAAAATATCAGGTCGTTATCGATAATTTTGCCGGATGGGCACAAAAACTAGATGGAACAGGACTTTGCTTCTGACTTATGATAAAAACAATGCCTTTATTTCGATTGACACGATGACGTATATCTCGACAAAAACGCTCACCCTTGAAGATTTTCTTTCCCAATACCGAGATAATCCCCGCTACGAGCTGGCAGACGGAGAACTAATTGATATGGAACCGACTGGGCCGCATGAAACGGTGAGTGGCAAACTTGCAACCCAAATTGGTATCCAGCTTGTTGCCGAACAACTCCCTTGGTTTATTCCTCGCACTTGTTTAATTTTTCCCTTTGCAGATGCTGCGACAGCTCGTCGTCCTGATATTGTAGTTTTAGATGAGACTGTTCTCGATAGGGAGCCTCTTTGGGAGCGAGAACCTGTAATTACGCTTGGTCGCTCGATTAAACTAGTAGTTGAAGTTGTCAGTACCAACTGGGAAACAGATTATGCTCGCAAGCTTGAAGAATATGCACTATTAGGCATTCCCGAATACTGGATAGTTGATTATCGAGGATTGGGGGGTGTAGCATTTATTGGTAAACCCAAACAACCTACTTTTACTGTCTGTAAACTGGTTGAAGACACCTATACTCAGCAAAAATACCGACTAAACCAACCAATTAACTTGCTGATTTTACCTGGTATTCAACTTCGCTTAAATGATATTCTCCCTCGTTAAGTGTTGAGCGAGAGTTAAGACTATGAATTTACTATTTAGGCAACAGCATAACCAGTATAGAACCTAACTTCAGGCGGATGAAATGCTAAAACAATCTTATCTTTAGGTACACCTGCGGCTACCAAATCATCGGTAATTCCATCCTCAATTCCATCTCGCTGAATCCAAATTTTGTCATTGATAATTTCGACATCAACTACACAACCATGAATCCTTAGATTTCGATCCCAACCTGCAATCATTAACAAATAATGGTTTTTATCTTGACTAACAACAACTTCAGATTTGATTTCACCGTAAGAGTAGGGGATATCAGCATGATGCTTAAGAATTTGGTATATGTTTTCTCGATATTTTTCTAATGTATCCATTGAGAAATCTCCTGTTTTTTCGGGTCAAATACTATTAATATAATTACATAAAAATATTTGTAGGTTGGGTGGAGCGACAGCGTAACCCAACATTAGTTTAGTTAAATATAAATTATCAAATATATTACTATTGCAATAATAACGTCAAGACACAATACTATTCTACCCTCCACCCTAATGAAGATTACTAAGGATATATCACATCCGGTATCGCATTAATGTTTTACATTAATTAATAGACTGTTCAAGGGGAGTTTGAGATGTCGGAGTCACAACGTCAAAAAATTGTAGTGGTCGGTGCAGGTTGGGCAGGGTTAGGGGCAACCTACCATTTGGCAAAACAGGGTTATGATGTAACGCTGCTGGAAGCAGGTGCATACCCTGGGGGATTAGTTGCGGGTTGGAAAACGGATGCTGGACGCTCGGTTGAAGCTGGTATCCACGGTTTTTGGTATCCTTACCGGAATATATTTTCGCTGATTAACGAGTTAGAAATTAATCCTTTCACAAGCTGGACTCGTTCATCGCAATATTCACCGTTTGGGTTAGAGGTCGAATCGCCGATTTTTCAAGATTTACCGCGACTCCCAACTCCATTGGGCACTTTTATTTATACGCGATTTCAACGTTTACCATTAATTGATAGACTTAGTGCTTTACCTTTACTTTATGCTGTAATCGATTTTGATAATTCAAATGAAGCTTGGCAGCGCTACGATTCGGTGACTGCGAGGGAATTATTCAAACAATATGGTGTTTCAGCGCGACTTTATAAAGATGCATTTGAAGCAATGTTGTTGGTAGGGTTATTTGCTCCTGGCGAACAATGTTCGGCGGCTGCTACATTGGGGATGCTTTACTATTTCATTTTGGGACATCAACCTGATTTTGATGTGGTTTGGTGTCGGGGAACGGTTGGAGAAAAAATCTTCCGCCCCTGGGTAGATAAAATTGAAAAAGCAGGTGCGAAGGTATTAGCTAATCGTCGCGTAACGGACGTCATCGTTGATAGTAATAATCGCGCCACGGCTGTAGTTTGCGGTGATGAAGTATTTGCTGCGGATGCGGTAATTTTTGCTGTGGGAATTACAGGGATGAAAAAAATTATTGCCAGCAGTCCGAGCTTGCAAAGCCGTGCTGAATTTAGGAATGTGACAAATTTGGGTGGTATTGATGTGTTAGCGGTACGGCTTTGGTTCGATAGAAAAATTAATATACCTCTTCCTTCTAATGCTTGCTTTGGTTTTGATGATACAACTGGATGGACGTTCTTCGATTTGAATGCTTTACAAGATGAATATCGAGATGAACCTGGGACAGTTGTTGAGGTCGATTTTTACCATGCGAATCAATTTATTTCCCTCGATGATAAGGAAATTATTCACATTGTGCAGCGGTATTTAACAACCTGCGTATCGGGATTCCGCGATGCGAATGTTGTTGATAGTAGTGTTATTCGTTTACCGCAAGCTGTTTCACATTTTGCCCCAGGTAGTTATCGTCATATGCTACCTGCACGAACTAGCTTTGCGAATGTGTTTATGAGTGGTGATTGGATTATTAATCGTCACGGTTCTTGGTCGCAGGAAAAGGCTTTTGTGACGGGTTTGGAGGCTGCAAATATGGCTATTTCGTATTTGGGTCAGGGTTCGTATGCGAATATTTTGCCTGTGCAAGCTGACGAGGTGCATATTCAAGGTTTAAGGCAATTGAATCAGGGTTTTCGTAATATTAAAAAGTTGTTGCCTGATTTTTGGTTGCCGTAGATAAGTTGTTCAGTGTTCGGTTGTATTTGGAATGTTTTATCTGGGGTATTAAGGGATTAATATTTTTTTATCGAATTCTCTCCGTTTGCTTTGTCATTCTGACGCAGGAAGAATCTCTAGTTTGTTGCCTAGTTTGAGATGCTTCGTTCCTCAGCATGACAGTTTTTATCAAATCGACTGGCTAAATGTGTCATTCTGACGCAGGAAGAATCTCTAGTTTGTTGCCTAGTTTGAGATGCTTCG
>CAXTCQ010000102.1:10386-25663 GCA_964242965.1 uncultured Calothrix sp.
ACAGTTTTTATCAAATCGACTGGCTAAATGTGTCATTCTGACGCAGGAAGAATCTTTAATTTGTTGCCTAGTTTGAGATGCTTCGTTCCTCAGCATGACAGGTTTTGCCAAAACGACTCGATAAATGTGTCATTCTGACGCAGGAAGAATCTTTAATTTATTGCCTAGTTTGAGATGCTTCGTTCCTCAGCATGACAGGTTTAGTTTTCTTACGCCTACTCCCTATTCCCTACTCGCCCTTCTAAGCTATGCTGGAGTAACTGGGAAAATTGCCATAAAGAGTGAAGATGAAACTGGCACAACGAATTAGTCAGGTAGCACCTTCTATTACCTTAGCGATAGCCGCAAAGGCTAAGGCAATGAAGGCTGAAGGAATTGATGTTTGTAGTTTTAGTGCTGGGGAACCCGATTTTGATACCCCAGCGCATATCAAAGCTGCGGCTGTAAAGGCTTTGGATGATGGTAAAACTAAGTATGGTGCTGCTGCGGGTGAACCGAAATTGAGGGATGCGATCGCGCACAAGCTTAAACGCGAAAATAATCTCGATTACAAGGCAGAAAATGTCATCGTTACTAATGGCGGGAAACATTCGCTGTTCAATTTAATACTTGCTTTGATTGAAGCAGGTGATGAGGTAATTATCCCCGCACCCTATTGGTTGAGCTATCCAGAAATGGTTACTCTCGCAGGTGGTAAATCAGTAATTTTACAGTCTAATGCATCAAGTGGCTATAAAATAACACCAGAACAATTGCGTCAAGCAATTACTCCCAGGACTAAATTATTTATCCTCAATTCCCCCTCAAACCCAACGGGGATGGTATACAGTCCGGAGGAAATCAAAGCTCTAGCTGAAATTATCGTGGAAAAAGATATTTTGGTAGTCTCGGACGAGATTTACGAAAAGATTCTTTACGATGGTGCGAAACACGTCAGCATCGGTTCTTTGGGTGCAGAAATTTTCGCACGTACTGTAACTAGTAACGGTTTTGCCAAAGGTTACTCGATGACTGGATGGCGAATTGGCTATTTAGCAGGGCCTTTCGAATTAATTAAGGCAACAATTACGCTGCAAAGTCATAGTACATCGAACGTATGTACTTTTGCACAATACGGTGCGATCGCAGCTTTGGAAGATTCGCAAGATTGTGTGGAGGAAATGCGTCTAGCTTTTGCGAAGCGTCGAGAAGTTATGTTTGCACGACTTAATGCAATTCCGGGTTTGATTTGTCCGAAACCCGATGGTGCTTTTTATCTCTTACCCGATATTAGTAAAACTAGCTTAAAGTCGCTGGAATTCTCTAATGCATTACTCGAAGAACACCAAGTAGCAGTAATTCCCGGTATTGCCTTTGGTGCAGATGATACCGTCCGTCTTTCCTATGCTACGGATATGGCAACGATTGAAAAGGGAATGGATCGGTTAGAGAAGTTTATGAAATCGAGGGTTTAGGGAAAAGTTAGGAGTTAGGAGTTAGAAGAAAGTTATGAGTTATGAGTTATGAGTTAGGAGTGAGGAATGAATTAAGTTAGAAGTAATTGAATATTGAACAAATTTAAAGTCAACACAGATTACTTCTTATTCTGAACTCATGTTTATGAATTTACTTAACCGAGTAATATTGCTATAACTCCTTATTCTAAACTCCCAACTCCCAACTCCTAACTCATAACTCCCAACTCCTAACTTTTCAAAAGTCCCATTTCTTGTAAACCCTGTCGCAAACGTAATGCTTCGCTGGGGTTATTTCTTTCATGGAGGGAGATTGCTTTATTGAAAGATGCTAAACTAGCTTTTTGATTTCCGACTTTCAACCAAACTACACCCAGATTTTGATACGCATCGGCAAAATTGGGATTTAATTGGATGGTACGTTGGTATGATGCGATCGCATCCGTAAATAAACCCATTGCTTTGAAAGTCATTCCCAAATTGTAATGTCCGGTGGCAAAATTGGGGTCGATGCGAATCGTCATCTCGAAAGCGGTTTTTGCAGCTTTTAAATCACCAGTTGCCTTGAGCAAACTACCCAAATTGTTGTATGCTCCAAGTTTGAGCATGGGAAAAACGACTAATCGGGTGGCTGCTTGGTAGTGCGATATCGCTTGAAGAATATTTTGCGATTTTGTATAAGCGATTCCCAAATGATAGTGCAGTTCGTACATCACATCCATATTCGCCTGTTTCGATGCGATTCCCCGCTGTAATAACTCGATTCCTTCCGAAACTTTCCCCGATTCCACATACAATCCCCCCAATTTACTACAAACATAAGGGTCGTTGGGATGATTTGCAATAAACCCTTCCATTGCTGCTTGTGCTTTGGCAAGTTTATTTTGTTGATTGATAACTGCTTGCTGATACCCTTGATGTAGAATTGCTACATCAGTTAAATGACCAATTTGCCAATCGGGTTCCTGACGTAAAACTTTAGTAATAGTATCGTCAACTATCGCATGGTAAGGACGTTCAAAGCGAACTTCGGGATGATTGCGAAATAATCTCGAAACCATTGAATAAGGTGATTGTTGCGAACCGACTTCGTAACGCAGTAAATTAACTAAAAGGTAATCCTCCATTTCGATAGCTTGTTTAATATAGGGGATAATCTGCGGTGTCAGGGTTTCATCTGCATCCAATACCAAAACCCAATCACCCGTGACATATTTTAACGCTTCATTTCGCGCTGCACTAAAGTCATTATTCCATGTATAGTTATGAACCTTTGCCCCAAATTGTTGCGCGATTTGGGGAGTTTTATCAACCGAACCCGTATCAAGGACTACAATTTCATCTACTAATTTTTTGGCACTACGAAGACACTTCGACAGTGATAATTCTTCGTCTCGAACAATCATGCATAAGCTAAGTTTCATAAGAGTTAACAGTAGGGTGCGTTAGCTGAAAGCGTAACGCACCATCAACAATCCAAGGTACTGAGTTTACATTCGTTTACATACATTTAACTAAATGTTGGGGTTTAAATTCCCGTTAATACGCTACATGACATTCCCCAATCAAATTATCCCGTAAAATAGGCATCTTGCTTGTCCTGTAATATAAAGCAGGCAGGATGCCTATGTTACATGATATTCCCCAATCAAATCAACCAGGTGTAACTAAACTTGGATGCAAAGAAGACTCATTAACTGCTTTAAAAGCAGCTTCTCCAAGAATTTTGTGCGTTGCGGTGGTGGGATGAATACCATCCCAAAATAGAAACTGGTCGGGATTATCGCAAGTTGCTTTGTTATACAAACAAGTACCAGTCACATTTGTAAACCCATATTTCTCAGGATTGGAAATTGCATCTCGGTATAGCAAGTTGACATTAACTTCCGCGATTTGCATTGCATCGAACTTTTGACGCAATCCAACCAGCGCTTTATCTAAACCAAGATTATGGGTATTCGTCAAAGCGCTGAGAACTTGAGAACTTGGATTATTTCGCGTTGCTGGGAGATTACCTAAATCTGGTAGATTGGCAACCAAGATTTTTCTCGCACCTAAAGAAGCTAGTGACTCAATAGCTGAGGAAATATTCTTAACTGGTGTTGCCGAATCTGCCGCACCATATATATAGTCATTAGCACCCGACCAAATAACATAAAGTGCGTTTTTATTGATATCTTTTTGGGATTTAGTAAAATTCTCAACTTGCGTTAACAAACCGGGGATTCCATTATTACTAATCCTTCCTGTCATCGCACCACCATAGGCAAAATTACTATTCTGCTTTAGGTTTAACGCTAGTTTCTCGGCAAGATATTCTACCCAAACTTGACCATTCGAGTAACGTCCTTGAAAGTACGGTGGATTTGGTGGATATACTCCTCCCGTACCGCGAAATACATTCCCGATATCTGAGAGACTATCACCAAATACATAGATTTGATTGATTTGTGGTGAACTTTGTACCGAAGTTGCAACTACCATAATTAAAGTAAAAAGAGCGATTACTACGGATAAAATATGTTTACTTTTCACGGTTTTAGTGATTTTGACAGAACTAAAACTGTCGTCAATTTCGCTCTGGTTAGTAATTTCAGAGTTAGGGTTTAAAGATACAAATCTGATAACGATAAAAATTGAAGTTTGTCTAAGGTTAAACTCAAGTACTACTAATTACAGTTGTGCATCTGAAACTTTTTTAAGATAGGTCGGGTTATGATATCCCTTCGCTTCGTTCAAAGCTAGGTTTACCTGAGTATTTTTTAATTGTTATATTTCTTAATGTAGCGAAGTAATTAAGTATAAAAGGTGATAATAACCGTACTTTCAGGGGAGGGTTACACTAATTAGTCATGAGGATATTACTTAAATAATTATTTGATTATTGAAATAATTTACAAAATTCTCTAGTTATAAATAGCCCTATGTCTCAAGAATGATAAAATATTTTGACGAACACCAAGAAATATATGAGAAAAGTTGAAGTTGTTCCCCATAATCCATCTTGGCATCAGGAATTTGAACGCGAATCCAAACTTGTTGCAACTGTACTTGGTAATAACTTTATTACCATTCATCATATTGGCAGTACTTCAATCCCGAATATCTACGCTAAACCAATCATTGATATGCTTATCGAAGTTACAGATATCGAGGAAATCGATAAATATAATCCGGAAATGATTGGATTGGGATATGAAGCAATGGGAGAATTTGGTATCCCAGGAAGACGCTATTTTCGGAAAGAGATTAATAATATCCGCACGCATCACCTCCACACTTTTCAAGTTAACTCACCCGATGTTGCACGACATCTATATTTTCGAGATTATATGAAAGCTCATCCTGAAGATGCAAAGAAATATAGCGATTTGAAGCGGGAACTTGCAAGACAATTTCCCCATGATATTGAAAGTTATATGGATGGGAAAGATGGGTTTATTAAAGAGATGGAAATCAAAGCGAGAAATTGGAGCGAATCGCTTGGCTGACAGAACCGTGTAAGTCTACATCTTGAATATTATCGGGTATGCGAGGGTATGCGATCGCGGAACGTAGTAACCCAACGACAGTATATACATTAAGTTTTTTGAGTTGCCCTCATCAGTTTTCGATCCCCCCTAACCCCCCGCGTGGAAGGGGGGAACCGGAATTTAAGTCCCCCTTAAAAAGGGGGATGAGCGGGGGATTGCGCTAGTGGTGCGCTAAAATCTGCTATTGAGCATTAGTTTGACAATATAGCGAAAATATGATAGATAAAATCGGTGGATTTTGGCGGAGAGTCCAACGCAAACTTAGACAGTTGCAGGCAACAGCACAACGCCGTGCCAGCGCGATCGCACTTGTGGCGTTGTTCTTAGTGACGGCAATTTTGCCCAGCACTGCCCAGATGGTTGCAGAAAACTGGCTGGCTTCAGGTTTGCCCAATACGGAAAATGCTGTATTGCAAGGCGAAGCGTTGTACGCAGCCCAACGGTTTGGTGATGCAGTTAAGATTTTGCAACAACTGAACGCAACCTACGCTGCCAATGGCGATCGACTACAGCAAGCGATGACTTTGAGCAATCTGTCCTTAGCTTATCAAGAATTGGGACGCTGGACAGAAGCACAAGAAGCGATCGCTCAAAGTCTGAAGCTATTACAAAATTTAAATAACTCAAAACAGCGTACTGAAATCCTAGCCCAAACCCTGGATGTTCAAGGACGCTGGCAGTTAGCTAGGGGACAAGCAGAAGTTGCGATCGCAACTTGGCAACAAGCCGCTGATATTTATACGCAAATAGGCTATAAGGATAAGTTCACCCGAAATCGCATTAACTCAGCCCAAGCTTTGCAAGTTTTGGGGCTTTACCCGCAAGCTAAGAAGATTCTCACTTCTGTTCAGCAAAGCCTCACAAGCCTTCCAAACTCACCATTAAAAGCTACAGGATTGCGTAGTCTTGGCGATGTTTTGCGAGTAGTTGGCGATTTAGATGAATCTCGGCTGGTTTTGAAGCACAGCCTAGAAGTGGCTTCATCTTTGGGAGCAAATCAAGAAAAGGCTGAAACTCTACTTAGTTTAGCAAATACAGCTCGCATACAGGGAGATCGAGCTACTTTAGATTTTTACCAACAGGCTGCTGCTATATTGGTTCCTATAAATACGCGCATCCAGTTGTTGTTGAATCAATTTAGCTTTCTTTTAGAAACAAAACAATGGAATGCTGCGGTTACGTTAACGCCTCAAATTCAGTCAGAAATTAGCAAGTTGCCCCCTAGCCGAATGGCAGTCTATGCTCAAATTAACTTTGCCCAGAATTTAGGGAGATTAAAACAGAAGTTTACTACAGACACGAACTCGTGGCTAGATATTGCCCAACTTTTAGCAAAAGCCGTTGAACAGGCGCAAAGTTTAGAAGACAAGCGAGCAGAATCTTATGCTAAAGGTACTCTCGGCTGGTTATACGAACAAACCGGACAATTGACCGATGCCAAAAGCCTGACAGAGAAAGCTTTATTGATAGCGCAAAGTCTTGAAGCGTCGGACATTGGTTATCAGTGGGAATGGCAGTTAGGACGTTTACTAAAAACTAAAGGAGATACAAAGCAAGCAATTTCGTACTATTCCCAAGCGATTAAAACCCTCCAATCGCTACGTAGCGACTTAGTCACTATCAATCCAGCAATTCAGTTTTCCTTCCGGGAAAATGTCGAACCGGTGTATCGTGAGTTAGTTGAATTGCTGTTGCAAGCTGGAGGAAACGCTGAACTACCACCCGACAATCTCAAACAAGCTCGTTTTGCGATCGAATCTCTACAACTAGCAGAACTAGATAACTTCTTTCGGCAAGCTTGTTTAACTGCCAAGGTCGAGATTGACCAAGTTGCCGAACAAGACCAGACGGCAGCAGTTCTCTATCCAATTATTTTACCAGACCGCTTAGAGGTTATTCTCAAGTTGCCTGGGCAAAAGAACCTCAAGCACTACGCGACTAATATAGTTAAGCTTGAAGTGGAAAGCACCCTCGAACAATTGCGTGAAAATATTACCCAACCCCACACGTTGCGAATGGTTCAGTCACAGTCTGGGCGGGTGTATGATTGGTTAATTCGACCGATTGAGGCAGACTTAGCCGAAAATAAAGTCAAAACCTTGGTGTTTGTGTTGGATGGGGCATTGCGGAATGTGCCGATGGCATCACTCTACGATGGCAAACAATATTTGGTGGAAAAGTATGCTCTAGCTCTTTCTCCCGGTTTACAGCTATTCGACCCCAAACCCTTACCAAGAAAACGATTGCAGGCGCTGACAGCCGGACTGAGTGAGGCACGTTTAGGATTTTCAGCATTACCTAACGTAGAAAGCGAGTTAAAACAAATTCAGTCACAAGTAGGAACGAAGGTGCTTCTCAATCAGAATTTTACCTCGCAGGCGCTGGAAAAACAGATGCGATCGCTGCCTTTTAAAGTAGTTCACTTGGCAACCCACGGACAGTTTAGTTCTAACGCCAACAAGACGTTTATTGTCGCATGGGATAAGCAGATTAAGGTGAACGAGTTGAGCGACTTTTTACGAATAAGAGAGTCAGACGGGGCTGGAGCAGTCGAATTGCTCGTCCTAAGTGCTTGTCAGACGGCAAATGGGGATAATCGAGCGGCTTTAGGATTAGCTGGGGTAGCTGTCCGCGCTGGCGCACGCAGTACCCTTGCTTCCTTGTGGAACGTAGACGATGAGTCTACCGCTGTGCTGATGAGCCAATTTTACCAAGAATTAGCCAAAACGCCTAATATAACTAAAGCCGAAGCACTTCGTCAGGCTCAACTAGCTTTGTTGCAAAATCCTAGTTACAAACGTCCACAGTTCTGGGCAGCCTATGTTCTGGTGGGAAATTGGCTGTAGTACTGGTAATAGCTCTAGTTAACTTTAATTACTAGACGTAAGAAATAAAACTTAATCAGTAATTTGCCGGATATCGCCGCACGCAGCCGTACAAATATCGAAGATAATTAAAGCAATTATCAATCTACTAGCTGTATGTGAATGAACTACTGCTTTTTTTCGATGTCTACTATATCCAGGATGACTAGGCGGCGTTATTGCGGTCGGTTTGTGACACCTTATAGTTGGTTAATGGTGGGGGGAGCGATCTGCTTCGCTGTGTCGCAGACATTAGCCTTATCTACAAATTCTGCTGTTGCCCAAATTGCCCCGGATGGCACCTTACCGAATAATTCTAGTGTAAAACTAGAGGGGAAAACCTTCAATATCACTGAAGGAACCCAAGCGGGTGGCAATCTATTCCATAGCTTTAGGGAATTTTCTATCCCTACTGGCGGGACTGCAATATTTAATAATGCTGCGGATATCCAGAACATCATCAGTCGGGTAACAGGTGGATCGGTTTCTAATATTAATGGTTTGATTCGTGCCAACGGTGCGGCTAACGTGTTTTTGATTAATCCGTCGGGAATTGTTTTTGGATCTAATGCTAGTTTGAATGTTGGTGGCTCTTTTGTAGCAAGTACGGCGAGTAGTCTCAAGTTTGCAGATAATTTTGAGTTTAGTGCGATCGCCCCCCAAACGACACTGTTGACAATTAGTGTTCCGATTGGTTTGCAATTTGCAACGAATCCGGGAAGCATCCAAAATCAATCTGTTGCAACTAACAGCAACGGTGAAAGTGTAGGTCTTCAAGTCGAGCCAGGAAAAACCTTAGCTTTGGTGGGTGGTGAGGTAAGATTGGATGGTGGCTTGTTGCAAGCTGCAAATGGTCGAGTCGAACTGGCAGGAGTAGCTGGTTCGGGAACGGTAAATTTTCAAGTTAATAATAACAGTCTTTTCCTAAGTTTTCCTGTGGATATACCAAGAGCGGATGTATCCCTATCCAACGCTGCTAAAGTTAATGTGACTGATAATGGTGCGGGTAGTGTAGGAATTACTGCCCGTTCGGTTGATATTTCCGAAGGCAGTCAGATTTCTGCTGGATTAAAAAAATCAGCCCTCCTTGACTCACTGCCAGGAAATATTACGCTCAATGCTACAGGGGTAGTAACAATCGATCGATTGAGCAGAATAATCAATACGAGTGCTGAGGGTACTACGGGTAACGCGGGTAACATCAGTATTCAGGCAGGAGAGATTCTTATCGATAATCGCGCTAGTGTTCCCGAAGAGAATTCGATACTACCAGCACTAGATACGAGTAGCAACGGACAGGGGCGTGCTGGAAATGTGTCACTCTCTGCTACTGGTAAAATCACTTTAATTGGGCAGGATGCCAACGTTGGGGATCAAGTGATATCTACCTATGACAGCCAAGGACTTAAAGGGGGAGGAGATATATTACTCTCTGCTGCTGGCTCTATTTTATTATCTAATGCTTATTTGCTAGCTGGTAGTGGAAAAGCAAATGGAGGCAATATCTCACTACTTGGTAACAATGTATCCATAATTGACAATAGCTCGTTGATAACGGGAACTGGTGGAGGAAATGCAGGAGATATTACAATCAAATCGCCTGGTGATGTATCTATCAAACGTAGCTTGGTTTTGACTGACGTTAGTAGCGATTTAAAAGCTAATGCTGGTGATATCAACATCAGCGGACGTTCTGTTTCTGTAACTGAGGGGGCACAATTAACAGCTTTATTGTCTAGCGGTAGTGGAAAAGCCGGAAATATTTCGATTAATGCTGTTGATAAAGTGGAAATATCAGGCGACGACTCATTTAATCAAATGGGTGGCGATCGCGCAGCAGATTTCCCAAATACTGTGTTGATGACGCGCACTGAAAAAAATGCCATCGGAAATGCAGGTAATATTACTATTCAGGCAGGGGAGATTCTTGTCGATAGTCGCGCTAGTGTTCCCGATGGGAAGGAGATTCCTCCAACGCTAGATGCTGGTAGTGAAGGACGGGGACGTGGTGGAAATGTATCACTCTCTGCCACTGGCGAAATCACTTTAATTGGGCAGGATGCCAATCCTCAAGAGGATCAAGTGATATCTACCTACGACTTTTTGCAAGGATTGGGAGGCGGAGATATATCACTTTCTGCTGCTGGTATTATTTTATCAAATGCTTATCTGCTAGCTGGCAGTGAAAAAGCAAATGGGGGAAATATATCACTATTTGGTAACGATGTATCCATAGCTAACAATAGCTCATTGATAACCGGAACTAATGGAGGAATTGCCGGAAATATCACAGTCAAATCTGCTGGCAATGTATCTATTCAAAATAGCTTGCTTGTTAGTGCTATCGGTGGCGAGTTAGCGGGTCAAGCTGGTGATATTAATATAAGCGGGCAATCTATTTTTGTGACTGATGGTTCAGAACTTACAGCTAGGTCGTCTAACGGTGGTAGAAACTCCGGCAATATTAACATTAATGCCAAAGATACAGTAGAAATCTCCGGCAGAGAATCAAAATTTCCAGAATTAAGGGGAAATCGATCGGAAACCTATATTTATACTACGTTAACAACGCTCAGTGATGAGGGGGCTAACGGTGCGGCAGGTAACATCAGCATTAATACTGATAAATTACGTGTATTAGATGGAGCGGCTATAGCAGCCGACACTAAAAGCGACTTCCAGGGCGGTAATATCAGGGTTGATGCCAAAGACGTTGAGCTTTTTGGTGGCGGACAAATTCTCACAACTGCTCGAAGTAGGGGTAATGCAGGTAACATCTTCCTTAAGGTAGGTGACGGCATCGTCCTATCAGGCTCTAATCCAAATTATGCCGAGGATAAAGTTAGATTTGGCGACAAAGTGGAAGTAGTTAATCAAAGTAGTGGATTGTTTGCAAATACACAAGCTGGAAGTTTTGGCAATGGTGGTACTATAGAAATCAACTCGAAAAACTTAAGCATTAATAATGGCGCAAGTATTGGAATTAACAGTAATGGTGAAGGTAGTGCTGGCAGATTTTTAAACATAAATGCTCGTGATTCAATTACCCTTGCTAATAGCTCAGTAACGAGTGGGTTGAATACTAAGGCGGTGGGTCAGGGAGGTACGATCAATCTTACTGCTAGCGATCTGTCTTTAACTGATGGCGCGAAAGTGGTAGCTAGTACCTCTGGTCAAGGTAATGCAGGTAACATTAATATTAATGCGCCAAATGGTTCGGTGAGCATTTCTGATTCGAGTGGACTGCTGACCCAGACAAATTCTGACACAGGCAAAGGTGGCATTATCGCAGTCACGACCAAAGGCTTTGAAATTAGCAATGGTTCGACTTTGAATGCCACAACCAATTCTGCAAGTGATGGTGGTAGCGTTATTATCAATGCTAATACTTTTGATGCGGTCAGTGGCGGTAAAGTACTAACTACTACATCTGGCAGTGGAAATGCCGGAAGTATTAGTGTTAGTCTAAGCGATCGCTTCTTTCTTTCTGGTGCAGGTACTGGTTTATTTGCAAATACTCAATCTGGAAGTTCAGGCGATGGTGGCAGCATTTTCATCCAACCTAGAACTGTCCTAATTGAGGATGGTGCAGGAGTAACTGTAGGCAGCCGAGGCACTGGAATTGGTGGTAACATTCAGATCCAAGCAGATAGTCTGAAATTAGATCGCAGAGCCTTTCTATCAGCAGAAACCGCTAGCACCCAAGGTGGTAACATTGAGATTAAAAGTCAGGGCTTGCTACTTTTACGCCGCAACAGTAACATATCTACCAGTGCAGGCACAGGAGAAGCTGGGGGAGACGGCGGCAACATTATCATCAATTCTCCGTCGAGCTTCATCATCGCTGTACCTGATGAAAATAGCGACATTACTGCCAATGCTTTTACTGGTAAAGGAGGCAGAGTCCAAATCAATGCGAGTGGTATCTTCGGCACTCAATTTCGAGAAGCAGAAACCCCAAAAAGCGACATTACCGCCAGTTCAGAGTTTGGGCTAGACGGTACTGTGCAAATCGACACACTCGGTATTGACCCAAGCCAAGGATTAATCAACTTGCCAACCGAACCAGTTGAGCCGAAAGTTGCCTCTGGCTGTACTGCGGGTTCAAGTCAAAATCAAAGCAGATTTGTTGTCATCGGACGGGGCGGCTTGCCAGCTAATCCTAGAGAAGCTTTTAACAGTGATACAGTTCGAGTCGATTGGGTGACTCTCAATAGGGACAGTAATAACCCCAGGAGTCAAACCGTTACCACTATCATCTCTACACCAGCACCGATTGTTGAAGCTACTGGCTTGGCTCGCAATGCCAAGGGCGAGGTATTGCTCACTGCCGAACCGCCCGCTGCCACTTTACATTCTTGGCAGGCACCAACTACCTGTGGTGCGCCGAAATCTGCTCGCAAGCAGTAATTTGACAATAGTAGATATGGTATGTAACACATCGTGTTAAGTAGGTCGGGACAAACAAAATATAGCTTGCTATTCGTAGTAGCGCTTTAGTGAAGAAAGCGCTACCACAAACATTCTGGGCAATTTATAATTGTTTACATCTGTTCGTTTAATCGCACCTAGCTACTTAGTTACCGTCTTAAGTACTACTAACGTTAACGTAGCTTTTACAGTATATTTGCGAGTCAACCTAAAAGTCGCGCTTTTGATTTGGAGAGTGGTAAGAACGGCGTCGTTATCAGTATATTAGTGGTGCTATTTGTTCTACTGCTGCTAGTTATAGCAACCGCCAAGGCGGTTTAGGCGTAAAATGGAAGTAATCCCTTTCCTTTTTTTGCGGAGTGCGATTCCCGAAGGGATCGCTAAGAGCGAATCGCTATACATATGCCTAAACCATACAGTTACGACCTTCGTCAAAAGGTTATCCAAGCCATAAAGCTTGATGGATTAAAGATTAGTGAAGCAAGTATTTTGTGAGCGCATTAGTCGCAACACCATTAACTTATGGCTAAAGCGACAAGCCGAAACAGGAGACTTTCAAGCCTTGCCCAATAAGCCTCCCGGTAATGGTCATAAGATAACCGACTGGGAAAAATTTCGTGAGTTCGCTTTATCTCATGGGGATAAAACTCAAGTTGAGATGGCCTCACTTTGGGAAGGAGAAATTAGCGATTCGCGGAACGCGATCCCTTCGGGAATCGCACCATATCACGGGCATTAAATAAAATTGGCTTTACTCGAAAAAAAAAACCTATGCCTATTGCGAGCGGGATGAAACCAAACGACAGGCGTTCATAGCGGAATTGTTTACGTTACCTTTAGAGAAGATTGTGTACCTTGACGAGTCTGGCATGGATAGTCGAGACCAGTACGATTATGGCTGGAATGAAAAAGGACAACGCTTCCATGCACTTAAGTCAGGTCGTCGTGGGGGTCGGGTGAACATGATTGCAGCACTGTGTAACCACAACCTGATCGCTCCCTTCACAGTTGAGTTCGCTGGTAATCGAACAGTATTTGAGACCTGGTTAGAAACTTGCTTACTTCCCATACTCGAACCAGGACAGGTTGTAATAATGGATAATGCAACGTTCCATAAAGGTGGGCGGATTGAGCAACGCGCTTCAGGATGCCGACTGTAAACTCCTATACTTACCTCCCTATTCACCAGACTTAAATAAAATTGAGCAATGCTGGTCTTACTTAAAGAGTCGAATCCGTAAAAAGCTCGATCAGTTCGATTGTTTACGAGATGCCATTGAGGATGTTTTACGTTTGGTGTCTTAACCACCTTGGCGGTTGCTATATCAGTTATTTTATCGCTCTGTGCGGGAACGAGAATGTCATTCGTCACAATATTTTTTCATTACTCATATCCGGGTGCGTGTTAAAAAGGCACCTTCATTAACTATTCTTTCTCTGGCAGTGCGTCGTGCAGCACTTCGTTAAACCTTATTCAAATTGGCATTGTAAAAAGTTCCACCATTGGTGGAGCTTTTTAAATGATTACCCCTAGTTTTAAAAATTTTCGTTGTTTTTTCGTTGTTTTAACGTCGGTTGTCATATAATGTATCTATGAAGGTGTCTACAAAAGTGTCTACAAATGATAAAACTCACTTTTAGTTAAGTATTTTATGAATTCACTGATAAAAAAAGAACACAAAGAACTTGGATTTAAAATTGGGTCAACTTGGCGGTCGTTTGAGAAGTTTCGTACTGAAGGAGCTAAAGCTTTAGAATCTATCAAAAACGGTATTGTAGGTATTCTTCATACAAAAACAGGACAATACCGTATTTTAGAAGAGAGAGATTTCCAAAAGCTTTATGGTCTTGCTCGTGATGTAGACCGCTTGCAAGGTGGGTTAAGAATAGTTGTTAGTGCAGCTCGTGCTTTGCAAAAAAACCCAGACAACCCAGATACTATGGATGTATTACTTCAAAGTATCACTTTCTTAGGCAGCTTACCCGAACTCCCAACACGCGAAAAGTTTGAATCTTTATTGGTGCAAACTACTGAGTTAGATGAAGATGATGAAGTAATATTGGACTCTAAAGAGTTAGAAAAGTTGATTAAATCCGAATTTACTCAAGAAAAGCAACAGTAGAAAGCATAAATTTTAACTCAATGCGGGAAAAACTAATAGAACTTGAGGAAAAGCTTAAACACCATTCGCATGACCAAACAGCCATAGAAATTGTTCAAGAATTTGCCAAAAGTCTTGGTAAAACAAGAAATAAGCAGGTAGTTTTTGGTTCAGATGGTGTTCTTTTATGTGAACCACCAATTACTTATCAAGAAGTAATCGAGAAGGGTCTTATAAGTCAAGACGAAGACCCTTTCTCTTTATTACAGGGTGATATTATTAGTACCGATGCTGCTTATTTTTTTGGCGAGCGTCTTTTAAGAATGAAATTTATTATAGCTAGTTCTACTTGTGATTTGGTAGAAAACCGTAGAGAAAACGCAGTGTTGTTTCGTATACAACCAATCAATAATGATGATAAGACTGCCGCATCTACAATTAGTGAGTTATTGAGATTTAAATCGACCAAATTAATGTATTTACCACGCTTAAAATCTGATAGTACAGATATAATCGCTAACTTGGTATTACTGGATGGAGTAGTACAAATTCGTCTTGATGATTTACACCTAGCGACTCGTCATGCCAGTCTTGGCTTAACTGGATGGCGTATTTTTGGTGCATTATTAAGAACTGTAATGGCTAGAACCGGAGAAAGCGAAGTCAAAATTAGAACTTCAAGATTTTAACAGTTTCCCCGGTTCAAGCTGTTATAAATATTTATATTTTAAATAATTATTGATTTAATTACGGCACCTTCTCAAAAAGATAAGCGTCGAGCTTTTTTATCGAACTGAGATAGACCGTACAAGTATGCTCATAACTTCATCTGGGTTAGAGCTTGGTAACAGTGGACTCCAGTCACCCACCGATGCATATCCTAGTTGATGCAA
>CAXTCQ010000103.1:0-25576 GCA_964242965.1 uncultured Calothrix sp.
TCTTCCCCCACTTCCCACGCGATAATCGACATTGGTACAGGTGCAGGTTTTCCGGGAATTCCCTGTGCGATCGCATTACCTGATAGCACTTTATATTTACTCGATTCGACGCGCAAAAAAATTGTCTTTGTCGAACAAATATTAGCTGAACTTAATCTACCTAATGTCAAAACTATTACAGGTAGAGCCGAAGAAATCGGACAGCAACGCTCGCACCGTAAGCGTTATGATGTGGCATTAATCCGTGCCGTATCAAACGTGACAGTTTGCGCTGAGTATGCTTTACCATTACTCAAACAAGGTGGCTTGGCTGTCGTCTACCGAGGTACTTGGACGGATGAAGAAAACACCGCTTTGGAAAGTGCGATGCAGGAATTGGGCGGTAAAATTGAATCTATCGACCAATTTAAGACACCTTTAAGTCAGAGCGATCGCACTTGTTTGTATTTGCGGAAAGTCGCACCAACACCACCAATGTACCCGCGTGCAATTGGCATCCCCACGCAAAAACCACTTTAGTGATAGTTAAGAGATGTAGAGACGCTTTCTTTCGCGTCTCTTTTTTTCCAGCCGCCAACCGCTACGATTACCAATTACCCCTAATCCCTAGACAAATTTACTCGCATCAACCAGACGATTGTTTATCTCATCCCAGTTAAGAACGTTCCACCAAGCATTTAAGTAGTCGGCACGCTTATTTTGATACTTTAAGTAGTAAGCATGTTCCCAGACATCATTACCCATAATGGGGTATTTCCCAGCACTAATGGGACTATCTTGGTTGGCTGTACTGACGACATCCAGCTTGCCGCTTTTGTCGCGCACAAGCCAAACCCAACCGCTACCAAAGCGTTTTGTACCTTCTTCGTTGAACTGTTTTTTGAAATTGGCGAAACTACCAAAGTCTTTTGTAATTGCAGATGCAATAGCACCAGTGGGTTCACCTCCACCACTTGGTTTCATAATTCGCCAAAACATCGAATGGTTAACATGTCCCCCACCATTATTGCGGACTGTACTGCGAATATCTGTTGGTAGGCTGTTGAGGTTTCGCAACATTTGTTCGACACTCTTGCTTTTAAGTTCTGGATATTTCTCTAAAGCTGCATTCAGGTTTTTGACGTAAGTTGCATGATGTTTGTCGTGATGAAACCGCATTGTTGCTGCGTCGATATGTGGTTCGAGTGCCTCGTAGGCGTAAGCTAAAGGAGGTAGTTGAATAGCTCCTTGCGTATCTGTGGTTTTTTCACTTGGCATCGACGATGCAGTGGTCGTGCTTTCGGCTGATGGATTATTCTGGGCTAAAGCACATCCATCTAAGACAAACGCACCAGTGCTAGCACTCAGTAAAAACAAGAAATGGCGACGATTTAGACTCATAACAGTAAAATGCGGCTTTTTTAAATCTGAATATGTTTCAATTTTTATTTTCTAAGATTTGTGTGCTAAATAATCTACCATAGTATAAAAAGTATTGTTAATTATTGAGTCTTATATATCAAGTCTAAGTTGAGGATGCTACCCTAACAGCATAACCTTGACAATTACGATAATTTATGTAATTAGCAATTCAAATAATTATGAGTATAATTTTTAACTATTACGGAATATTTTTTTTAATAATACTGATTTTTGGTATTATCTGGCAGCGACAAGCTGTATTTGCAGCGATTGATTTATTTAACGTTTTGTCAGAGGGGAAAGAGTGGATATCAGAATTAAAAACACCGTCAGATTTTCTTGATTATATTATTGCCCATAACGATGATGTTTCGCTTGTTGCTTATGAAATTGGTAGTTCCGACCAAGAAATTTTTTATAATTCCGATATTAAAAGACCGCTGGCTTCGACAGTAAAAATTCTTGTATTAGCAGAATATGCGCGTCAAGTAGAAAAGGGAATATTATCACCTGATGAATTAGTAACTATTGATGATATTGAGATATATTATCTACCTCTTACTGATGGGGAAGCTCATCTTAGTGCAATAGCTGAATTGAGAAAGAATAAATATATTAATACTGCAAATCAAATCAAATTACATCACGTTACTTGGGCAATGATTCGATATAGCGATAATGCTGCAAGTGATTATTTAATTCGACGTTTGGGGAGGGAAAATCTCGATATATTTGTGACACAATTAGGTATAAAAAATCAAGATGTTCCGCTTCCAATTATTGGTCAAATTTTAACTTGGGGGAATTATACATATTCCGATACCCCTGCGGAAAGATTGAAGAAGCATCAAGCAATGTCACAGCAAGCTTATGCTAATGAGGTTTATCGTTGGACAGAAATATGGCTGGGCGATGCAGAATTTAGAGATAAACAAATTAAATACATCGCATCAAGTCAATGGTTGAAATTTCAAGAACAACAAGCGATGGCTAAAGCTTTAAATTGTCAAGGTACTACTAGCGGTTATACTCAAATTATGGAGCGAATTTATTGCGGTTTATTGATTTCATCTAGTGCAGATAAAATCATGCGCGAGTATTTAGAATGGCCGATGGATTTTTCTAGCAATCAACAAGAATTCGATACATTCGGTGCAAAAGGTGGTAGTTTGGCTGGTATTATCACCGAGGCTTGGTATTTAAAACCTCAAAACGCGAAAAGTGCAAGAGTAGGAGCTTTATTTTTTGAAAATATCCCGGCTGGAGTTTGGTTTAAGATGTTGCAAAGTTATATTCAACAAGATTTTTTGCGTACTCTTTTGACGGATGATAAATTTTTTGATGTTGTTCGAGAAAAGTTGTTAGAAGGGAATAGAGGTTAGAACGTTTTATTATTTTTCATTTATTATTTGTGCTTTGTTATTGGCAAAAGTTTGAGTTTTGTTTAAATTCTTAAATGCAGTCTTGTTTTTTGCCTAGACGTACTTAACCTTGATTTAACCAATAAGCGAAATAATATTTTGTTGCACTATATTCGGCATTTGGTCACCATTAATCGTTAACAAGCAGCGACGACGGTCGTAATATTCCAAAATTGGGATTGTACGGTCGTAGAATAATTCAACTCGACGATGCACGATTTCGATCTGGTCATCAGCTAAAGAACGTCCCAAGGAACGAGTCACCATTACAGCTTCCGAAACTTGTAAATAAACTGCCCAATCTAGCTTTTGTCCTAGTGTATCGAGTAAAAAATCCAATTCCTCGGCTTGAAAAGCAGTACGCGGATAACCTTCTAAAATCCAACCTTTTTCAATATCGGGTTTTTTGAGACGCGCACGCATAAATTCAATTATTATTTCGTCGGGCACTTCACCCCGTTTGAAATAGGGTTGCGCGTGACAACTTAAATCAGAAGAACAAGCAATAGCTTCGCGCAAAACTTCACCCGTTGAAACTAAAGGGATATCGAAGTGACTGCAAAGCATTCTCGCTTGCGTACTCTTTCCCGAACCCGAACCACCCAAAATTACTAATCGCACCATCTAGCACCCCCTAATCGAGTCAAAATTGAAACTGTCTAAGTTTGTTTTGCCCAAACAAATCCAAAATCTAACATCCGATAATTAGTAGTTGTTATCAGTCTGGAATTAATTTGTACTGAAAGTATACTTGTTCTCATTTTTACGACTGCTATCAAAAAGTGTAAAGATAAGTTTCCACCACTGTTGACTTATATACAAGTCAAGTGTTTGACTAATAATGCTTATTGTTTGTTAGAGTACAAATTCTTAAAACACTCTAACTAAGTAGGCAAATTTCTCACGGTTGACATCAGTAAAATAACTTAAATATATTGTATTTTTAATTCATGGTTATTCAATTAGAAACCCCAAGCGTAAATTCGACCCCATTACCGTATACAGTTAAGGGATTGATACAAGTTTTTACTACCTTACACCGTAACTTTTTTACGCATGTTATGGCACAAGCACTGAGAATTGCCGGTCAAGGTACGCCAGTTTTAGTCGTGCAATTTCTCAAAGGTGGCATCAATCAAGGGCGCGACCGTCCAATGAAATTAGGACAAAAGCTTGACTGGATTCGCTGTGATTTACCGCGTTGCATTGATACACCTCATCTCGACGACAGCGAAGCCGAATCGCTACAGAAGTTGTGGCAACATACACAACGAGTTGTCTTTGAGGGTCAGTATTCTCTCGTTGTCTTAGATGAATTAAGCTTGGCAATTAATTTGGGTTTAATTCCCGAACTTGAAGTTTTAACATTTTTAGCAAAACGTCCCCCCCATATCGATCTAATTCTCACGGGTCCGTCCGTGCCAAAGTCGATTTTGGATTTAGCCGACCAAGTTACTGAGATTCGCAGCGATCACCTTGAGTAATTTGGAATTTTTTTTGATAGATACAAGGCGATCGCGCTATTCTAATAATTCTGTTTGAAGAACGTTTAGACTTGTGATTAAGAACGATATTTGGATTACACGAATGGCTCAACAGGGCTTGATTACCCCCTTTGAGCCGACTTTAATCCGGGAAGTTAAAGGCAACGATACCGAATCAACGAAACGCGCAATTAGTTATGGTTTGTCTTCTTACGGGTATGATATTCGCTTATCGCCTGTTGAGTTCCGCATTTTCCGCCACATCCCCGGAACTGTCATCGACCCTAAAAACTTTAACCCGCAAAATCTGGAATCAACTCAACTCCATTGTGACGATAGTGGAAGTTATTTTATACTGCCTGCTCATTCCTATGGGTTGGGTGTTGCCCTTGAAAAAATTCAGGTTCCCGACAATATTACTGTTATATGCATCGGCAAATCTACGTATGCTCGTTGTGGAATAATAGCTAATTTGACACCTGCCGAAGCCGCGTGGCGAGGTCATTTGACCTTAGAATTTTCTAATTCTTCCAGCGCCGATTGCCGTATTTACGCTTCGGAGGGTGTAGTGCAGTTGTTATTTTTGGAAGGCGAACCATGTGCCATTAGTTACGAAACTCGCAAGGGTAAATACCAAGACCAAAATGAAGTTGTCACAATAGCGAAAGTTTGAATAAAAAAGTTAGGAGTTAGGAGTTAGGAGTTAGGAGTTAGGAGTTAGAAGTTAGGAGTTAGAAGTTAGAAGTTAGGAGTTAGGAGCTAGGAGTTAGAAGTTAGAAGTTAGAAGTTAGAAGTTAGGAATTAATAAAAAACCTCAATTCATAACTCTTAATTCATAACTCCTAACTCTTAAATCCTAACTCTTAACTCTCAATTCATAACTCCTAACTCTTAACTCCTAACTTTTTTCAAGGTGCAAGTCTTCCTTTACCAAGACGGGTTGATTTGTACCATGCAGCAACCGCTGGTGTCCATTCTTCCAAATGGGGAAACATCATTTCGCACAATTTCTGGATTTCGAGTTGCGCGTCTTTTTTGTACCGTAAGTCGAGAAAATGGAGAAGCGATCGCAAGTTAAAACTAACGACAAAATGCTGGCGATAGTCGAAGGGTACTTTCCCGCGTGCATGTTCCTCGGACATTCCCGCATCCATATCGGCTTTATATCGCTTCGCTGCTTCTAAACACCAAAGTAAATCTTGCTCTCTTTGCTCGGAAGAATAGTAATATTTTTTACCTTGGCGGTCATTATAAGAGCCAATCGGGCGTAGGTAGAAAATCTCTTCAATACCTTTCTTTCCCTCGATTACATCGACAAATTGGTTACTCGTGTACCGAAAAGATTGTACATCAAATGATACACTTACACGATGAGTACGTGCCTGTTGCATGACACTGTGCGGAAAAAAGCCGCAGTTAAAGACTATTTGGGGATGTTCGATGGGTCCAAAATGCCCTCGGTCTCCCGCTAGCAAGCGCTTAATAATTAGTTCACCGCATTTTTCCTCCGTAGGAAAGCTTGCACGTTCGTCATACACAAAAGCTTCGGTGTAATCTTGGTGCATCGCTGCGTAGATGACTTGTTGGGGGTTAGGGGTTTTCGCTAAAACCTCAACTCGAAATTTATCCATAGATATACCAAAGCTATCTCTTACTTCCTGAAAAAATTTAAATAATCCTCAGTTCTTCATGATATATCGGCTCGATACCAGTTCATACCGATCAGTTTTCTTTACAAATCTTAATTAATGCGTTACAGTTTGTTACATAAGCAGAAATACGAGAGAAAAACCAATGACTTACAAAGGTGCTATTGTTGACGAAGCAGGTAAATTGAACAATTTTGCGATTGAGCCTAAAGTTTATGTTGATGCACAAGGCGATCGCACTGGGTTCACTCCCTTTGCTGAATTGCTCAACGGTCGTTTAGCTATGATTGGTTTTATCTCGCTGATTGCATTAGAAGTATTTACCGGACATGGTATGTTTGGCTTGTTGAGAAGCCTGTAAGCGAGCGTTACGAGTGAATTGATTGATTGTTACAAACAGTTAGAAGATTGCTGATTCACTCGCTGCTTCAGGATGTTTAACTATCTTTAATTTAAGAAAAAACTTGATATTAGGTTTGTAGAGACGTTAAGTGTAACGTCTCTACTGTATTATTTAGGTGATTTTAAATTTTTGATTATTGAATTTGATATATGGCTTTAACTGCTTCTACCATGTTGGCTTTAGGGACTCAAGCCCCAGATTTTAGATTACCGGATGTATTTTCGCGTAAAACTGTGTCCTTGGCAGATTTTTCGGGCAAAAAAGCTTTATTAGTCATGTTTATTTGCCAACATTGCCCATTTGTAAAGCACATTAAAAACGAATTGGTTGCTTTGGGAGAAGATTATGTAAGTAGCAACTTGGGTATTTTAGCAATTAGTGCTAACGACGCACAGAAATATCCTGATGACGCACCCGAATCGTTAAAAGCAATGGTGGCTGAATTGGGATTAGATTATTCAGTTTGCTACGACGAAACTCAAGAAGTTGCTAAAGCATATACGGCAGCTTGTACGCCAGATTTCTTTTTATTTGATGCAGAACAAAAGTTAGTATATCGAGGGCAGTTAGATGATAGTCGTCCGAGTAATGGTAAACCTGTAACGGGTGCTGATTTACGTGCTGCAATAGATTCTGTGCTTGCAGGTAAACCAGTAGAAAGCGAACAAAAGCCGAGTATCGGTTGCAATATTAAATGGAAATCCGGTAACGAACCAAATTATTAAAGAGGGACAAGGAAGACAAGGGTATAAGGGGATACGGGGACAAGGGGACAAGGGGGACAAGGGGGACAAGGGAGAATATTATCTTCCCCATTTCTTTTAACTCCTCATTCCCTATTCCCTATTCCCTACTCCCTTAATTAATTATGAATTTCCAAATTAAGAATGTAAGAACCGAGTTGGACTTTTCCAGACCACAACTCGTATTCAACGCGCAAATGTTCGGGCAAAGGATGACCGTTGAGCGTGAGATTGCGGGTAAAATTGCGTAAACGGATTGGTTCGTGAGGTTGCAACGACTCGATTGGCAACCAGTACCTACTGACTCCGTAGACACCCTGTTCCCAGAAATGACGGTAACTTAGCTGTCCATCACCCTGCATCGTCATTGTGACGCGGTAGGGTGATATTTCCAGCCATAAAATTCTTGGACCTGAAGGAGAGGGAATATTGCAACTTGGATATTCACTCTCCGGAGTTAGCGATGCTGCTTCGGTATTTTTTAAGTGCGGTGCCGTCAAAAGCAAATGGAAGCGATCGCTATCTTTTTGGTACAATGTTGCAGCAGTTTCGACAACAGACCACACGGGTAAGTCTGTTGAAATCAGTGAGAGGCATACGGGCTTACGGTGGTGGGTTAGCATGGGAGCGATGAAACAAAACAAAAGTGAAAAATCAGAGATTCCTGTCTTACCCTGGAGTCGAGTCATTATCGAACTCGATGCTTTAGCTTGCTTTGGCTTGGATTTATCAAAAAGAACAAAAATTTTGGTAGAGCAAATTGGTCAAAGAAAGCGGTAGGATACTAGCGCAGTCACACGCCAGTTTATCCTAATGTCGCCTTCTGTTATAACCGTAGAACCCAAAGAAGACGTTTCTCATAATTTAATTATTCAACATCCTGCTTCGGGAATATCTTTAAAAGGTAAAATTCGCGTACCGGGAGATAAATCGATTTCACACCGTGCTTTAATGTTAGGTGCATTAGCGCAAGGTGAAACCAAAATTGAAGGATTACTTTTGGGTGAAGACCCTCGAAGCACCGCAAGTTGTTTTCAAGCGATGGGAGCAGAAATTTCACCACTGAATACCGAGTTGGTAACAGTTAAAGGCATTGGTTTAGGAAATTTAATTGAACCCATCGATATATTAGATGCAGGCAACTCCGGTACCACATTACGCCTAATGTTGGGAATTTTAGCATCACATTCAGGAAGATTTTTTACTGTTACTGGAGATAATTCATTGCGATCGCGTCCGATGTCCCGCGTTGTTAAACCATTACAACAAATGGGGGCTGATATTTGGGGACGCCAAGCTAATTCGCTTGCACCGCTAGCAGTCCAAGGACAAAGACTTAAAGCGATTCACTACCGTTCTCCGATTGCTTCAGCACAAGTCAAATCCTGCGTGCTTTTAGCGTCTTTAATGACCGAAGGTAAAACCACTGTCACCGAACCCGCGTTATCACGCGACCATAGCGAGCGAATGTTACGTGCATTTGGTGCAGAATTGGAAGTAGACCCTGAAACTAGAAGTGTAACAGTAATTGGAGGCGCGACGCTACACGGTCAAAGCGTAATTGTACCGGGTGATATTAGTTCGGCTGCCTTTTGGTTGGTAGCTGGGGCAATTGTCCCAGGTTCGGAATTGGTAATCGAAAATGTCGGTGTTAACCCCACTCGCACGGGAATTTTAGAAGCTTTGGCAATGATGGGTGCGGATATTCAACAGGAAAACTTACGCGAAGTCGCTGGTGAACCTGTCGCTGACTTGCGAGTACGCACGAGTCGATTAAAAAGCTGTACGCTTGCTGGAGATATTATTCCTCGGTTGATTGACGAAATTCCTGTTTTAGCCGTCGCAGCCGTATTTGCCGAAGGAACAACGGTAATCAAAGATGCCGAAGAACTGCGCGTTAAAGAAAGCGATCGCATTACGGTCATGGCGCGGCAATTGACGAAGATGGGGGCAAAAGTTACCGAACTACCCGATGGCATGGAAATTACAGGCGGGACTAATTTAAGTGGTACTCATGTAGATAGTTATACCGATCATCGCATCGCCATGAGTTTAGCGATCGCAGCACTTAATGCCACAGGTACAACCACCATTCACCGTGCCGAAGCCGCCAGTATCTCCTACCCCAATTTTATCGGCACCCTGCAACAGGTTATTAATTAGGGAGTAGGGAGTAGGGAGTAGGGAATAGAGGGAGTAAAGAAAATTAACAACTCCTAACTCTTAACTCCTAACTCTTAACTCCTAACTCTTAACTCCTAACTCCTAACTCCCCTCTTCAGTACCTAGCTTTTCTTAACATTTCTTAGTTACACTGTAATAAAAGTATACGTTTCTAAGAATAAGGGAAAGTGAGCCATGCTAACGACCCAATTTGATACAGTTTTACGGAGAATAACTACTCTAATAGCCGTAGTAATTGTAACTTTAGTTTTAATTGGCGCGACTACAGGTATTTTGCTATCTTTTTACTACGAACCCGCAGCAGGCGAGGCTTATAAGTCACTAGTAAGTATTACTACAGATGTTCAATATGGCTGGCTATTCCGTAAGGCACATGAGATAGCTGGAAATGCGGTAATTGTTGTTGCTCTCATTCAACTTGTTGTAATGTTTCTTAGCAGACAGTTTAGAAAAAGTTGGTTAATAGCTTGGATTAGCGGTATTTTCTTTACTTTGAGTGCGATTGGTCTGGGTTGGACAGCGATGATTATTGACTGGGATCAGACTGGCTACTGGCGATTTAACATTGAGCTTGGCACTATCGAATCAATTCCTTTTATTGGTCATCAGTTGCGCGATATTTTAACAGGTGGTGCTGGTGTTTCTAGCGTTACTATTCAACACCTTTATACAATTCATAGTTACATTATTTCAGTTGCGGCTCTTATTTTTGCTGTAGTGCATTTAGTAGGTGTACTTTGGCAAGACAAAGAAACGCACGCACAAATACCATCTGAAGTTGGGGAACCGCAGGTAAATTAGGGAGTTAGGAGTTAGGAGTTAGAAGTTAGGAGTTAGGAGTTAGGAGTTAGGAGTTAGGAGTTAGGAGTTAAAAGTTAGGAGTTAGGAGTTAGGAGTTAAAAGTTAGGAGTTAAATTTTCAACTCCCTACTTCTTCTAAGATATAGGGTTGGGTTGCGCTGCCGCTCCACCCAACCTACAAACTACAAACTCTTAACTCTTAACTCTTAACTACCTCTACACCCCCTTGACTGTATTAATAGTAGAGAGTCGAGATAATTTAGCGAGGGGAACTTCTTCAACTTCGGGAAGTTTTTGGACTATCAGGCGAGTAGACTGTTTCGCGTCAGATAACCTTTTCAATAAACTGGGACGGGGGTCGTGTAAAAGATAGATAATGCGATCGCCTATTTCCCATTCTTGGGTAGCTGGTATTATCTGTAAATGGTCGTCGCGTTCGACTAATAAGGGCAGTAACTCACCAGTTCTAATCAATGCTTGCAAATGCGCTTCTTGGCTGCTAAATTCGACTGCATTCAAAGTCGTTTTTCCTAACTTTACCTGCCCATCATTGAGGTACTCATTCCAATTTTTAATCGTCAGTTCAGGAATAAACGCTTGGTTAACTTTGTTATCGACTCCAATATTTGTTTGCGATGCACGGGGAAAAACCGCTAAAACCCTTGGTGGATTAAATTCTTCAGCTGCACGCTGCGCTAACACGAAATTGACTTCACCATTATTAGTCATAGCTAAAAACGTACCCACCGAACCTAATCCAGCCTCTTCTAACACTCCCGTATCTAAGGCACTACTAACTATAACTCGCAGATTTTTAGCTTCTGCGGCTTGGCTTGATTCGGGGTCGGTATCAATCATTACTACATTCTCGCCCCGTTCTTGAAATAACTGAGCAATCAATAAGCTTAAGGGACTGCAACCAACAATTACTGCCCCTGTAGCTTCTTTAGAGGTAATTTGCAGCAACTTCGCAACCCATCCAGCTGTTAAACCTTGACAAACCACTGTCAGGATAATTGTTAGAAATACCAAAGCTTTGATTGCGTCGCCACCATTTATACCCCGCTGTGTCAGTGAAATTGCGAACAACGAAGCGACCGAAGCGCAGACGATGCCGCGAGGTGCAACCCAACTTAGAAAGATTTTTTGCCGCCAGTTGAGGTCGCTATTCCAAGTACAGCAGATGATATTAATTGGGCGGACGATAAACATCAATACCAAGACTGTAAATACACTGCCCCAACCCAGAGCAAATACACTCTTCATCGATAAATCGGCTGTCAGTAAAATGAACAGCACCGATACGCTTAAAATAGTCAACTGACCCTTAAATCGCCGCAGCAATCGTTCTTCGGGGACTGAGGAGTTAGCAAATATTGCTCCGGCAACGACTGTAGTCATTACACCCGATTCGGTACGTATCGTCTGCGCGAGGGTAAATAGCCCCCATAGTACAGCTAACACAACCAAATTTTTTAAATCGTAGGAAAGAAAATTGGCGTGCTTGAAAATCAAGCTCATCAGATACCCACCCAAAGCTCCAATTGCCGCACCAATACTCAACCGTACAAATAAACCGATAATGGCGGTTGTCGGGTCGGGGTCGCCATTTAAAATTGTATCGAGGACGACGAAGGCGAGGATTGCCCCTACAGGGTCGTTGAGAATCCCTTCGCCTTCCAATATAGTGGCAACTTGGCGATCGACATTGATTTGTTTGAGCAGCGGGCTGATAACTGTGGGTCCAGTGACTACCACAATCGAAGCATATAGGAACGCGATCGCCCAAGGGAATTCACCCAAGAAGTGCGCGGCAATGCTTCCCCCCACTAGTGTAATCAGCGTACCCAATGTGACGAGTAATTGCAGCGACAAAGAAACTTTTCCCAACTCGTGCAAATCGAGATTGAGTCCGCCTTCAAACAAAATAATCGCCGTTGCCAGCCCCACAATTACTTCTAGCCCAGTACCCAGGACGTGCGGGTGCAGTAATCCAATTACATCCGAACCTAGCAAAATACCAAACAGCAGTAAAAACACGATGCTTGGCACTTTTAGGTATGCAGCAAGCACTTGGGCAGCAATACCAGCAATAACGGCAATAACTACCTGGAGGGTGATATCAATAGATGATTCCATGTTGGAGATTTTGAGCGAGTAATTTCAAAATCCTTATTAAAGAATAGTAAGTACTAGTATGGCAGGGTGCAACATCGTACCCTATTTTCTTAAGCATATTTAGATTTAATTCCATACATACTTAGTTCATTATCTTATGACATCTAATATTTTAGGGAGTAGGGAGTAGGGAGTAGGTAGGGAGTAGGGAGTAGGTAGGGAGTAGAGAAAGTGGAGGGGTGGAGGGAGTAGAGTAGTATCAAAAGAAATCTTTTATTCACTTTCCCTACTTCCCCTACTCCCTACTCACTACTCCCTACTCCCTCATTAGAAAAAATTTCTGCCAAAACAGTTGACATCGTTCGTAAAATTCATTAAATTAATAAAAGTTGAGTCTTACGCCCCCATCGTCTAGAGGCCTAGGACACCTCCCTTTCACGGAGGCGACGGGGATTCGAATTCCCCTGGGGGTATATTAAACTAAATAAAGTAAATGGTAAAAGTAAACAACGTTACTTTTACCATTTGTTTTTATATGGCTAATCTACACTCAATTCCTCAGCCCGTTGACGAATCGCCAGCAAATTCACCCTCAAATCGCTACTAAGCCGCTTTTCAATGATTCCTACAGGCATTGTGCGTTTGGGCAAAACAAAGATACTGTAAGTCAAATTAGTTGCTTTGCGATCACCAACTAAAAAAGGCTGCAATTGCCAGCTTCCAGAATAAGCTTTCAAATCACCTTCAACCATTTGGAAATTTATCTGCTTGGGAAATTCTTCTTCCAAGTCCAAGACAACTCGTGCCGAAAAGTTGAAGTTTAACAAACGCTGCGAACCGACTTGTTCGACACGGATACCGCCATCCGGATGTTCGAGTAACTTACTTTTCGCAAGATTGGGAATAAAATCAGGCAAGGCTTCGTAATTAGTGAGTACCTTCCAGACCAATTCGGGTGGTCGAGAAATTGCAACTTTGGCAGTGATTTGACGCTGACGGTCGGCAATTTTCTCGACTACCACTTCGACGCAGCTTGAATCGCCAGCATCGGGTGTATTGGATGCCAAATCTAATTCAATGTTGATGTTACCACCAGTAGCAGTATCGAAGTCCTCTGCGGTGTTATATTGTTCAGTCACTTTTTCAATTATGGTTTAGTTTCTTCAGAAAATTGGGGCAAATTCAAGGTAAAGCAAATTTTGCTTAAGTCGGAGTCTTCAATTGGAACACTCGCAACCGTAATTTCCCCATTTAAGTGCTGGACTAACGACTTAACTAATGCCAGTCCTAACCCAGTACCCGGAGTCCATCGTCCTCTACCTCGACGGAACTTGTCGAAGATATAAGTCGCTTCTTCTTCTGAGATACCACGCCCAATGTTCGTTACCTTAATAATAACCCGATCGACTTGTTCGTGAACTTCGTGCTTGGCTTCCACGTAGACAGTTGTATCGGGCTGAGAATATTTGCTGGTATTTGTGAGTAATTCTTGTAAAACTCGGTCAAAACTCTCAATTTCGGTTTCTAAACCTAGCTGTTCTTCTGGTAGTGACAGAGCAATGCCAATATTCTTTTCGGAAAGTTTTGTCTCAAAAGCGCTAGCTATATCTTGAATTCGTGTATTTAAATCTATTTTTACTAATTGGAGACGCTCTTGATGTGTCTCTAACTTTTGCAGCGTTAGCAAATCGTTAATTAAATTAATTTCCTTCGTACATTCCTGCTCGAGGATATCAAGATACCTAGCTTGACGGTCGGGTTGAATTCCCGGTTGACGCAAATTACGCATTGCCATTCGCATATTTGTGAGCGGATATCGCAAGCGATCGCTCATGTTGCTCAAAAATTCGTCTTTGAGTTCGTTGAGTTCGCGCAATTGCTCGACATATTGCTGCGTTTTTTTATACAACTTAGCTTGTACTTCCAAACTGCGCTGAAGTTGTGCGGTTCGCTCATCAACTAAAGTTTGTACTTGTCGTAGCGTTTGCGATTGAATCACAGCATTGCTAAGTTGAGCGCAAACCATTTCGACTATATTCGATTCTGCGGGTTGCCAGCGACGAGGAACCGCTTGTTGAAGTACCAAAAATCCTAAAATCCTGCCTTGACTTTCCAACGGCATTAATAATACCGCAGGCAGCTTTTCGACGGTAAATACAGGTGCAACAGTCGCAATATCAGTAATTTCTGTAATATCGTTAACAACAATAGGTTTACCAGGTTCAGTGAATACACGCTGGCATAAACTACAGTCGTAGAGAAAGAAAGATTCTTCTATACTGCCTTGACTGTTAGTTTGGACTTCCGTTCCCTTAGACCATTGGCTGACAATAGTCGCTTTAGCCTTGGGAACTTGCTTTTTTTGTCTAATTCTAAATAAAGGGTCTGTATATTTAAGTAAGATGAGCAACCCGCGATCGACTTCTAATGCTTCAGATGTTGAAGTAATCACCAACTGGAGCATCTGAGTTAATTCTAAATTGCTGCGACTCAATATAGATAGCTGTTTAATCAAACTTTGATGCTTGGCACAGGTTTGCACAAACTGCTGCTGCGAAACAAGCAACTGCGCTTGTTTGACTTGTGAGAATGCGATCGCGCAGGATACCTCTAACGCTTTGAGCAATTGCTTTTCGTTTTCGCTCCAATCATAGGATTGGGACCGAATCAAACAAACTACACCATTATTCTCACCACCACTGAAGCGGGTTGGGATCGCTAAAACAGTCTTAATTGGAAACCGTAAATTTTGACATCCGATTATCAAACTATTTTCAATAGTCGAAATATCTTCGACTGTCAATGGTTCAGCCGCACATTGCACGACAGGCAAATCTAACTGCGCGGAATACATTTCATTGGGATGCGATAAACCGACATACTCTGGCTTGCACCAAGTCGCGGTAATTACTTCACCCACTTGTTCGTCTGCCGATACTAAGCAGCAACAATCAACATCAAATGCAGCTCCTAGCACATGAGCAATCTCTTGCAACATTAGCGCTGTCGCCGAACTACTTGCAATAATTTGACTTATCTTTTGTGCCAGCTGGTGGGCTGGTTCCTCCTGATGTTGCATCAGCGCTCCACGCGGATATTCGTGTATTCTCACTACTTCATCTAAACTATCTAGCGACGATGAAAATCGTTGCTTGATTTCTGACACGCGATTATTAAATATTGGCCCCATTTTCCTTGTACCCACCCTCTTGACATAGCGTTCACTCTCCACATTTGTCGTTACACCCTATGACCCTCAAAGCTTATATCAAAACTTTCTCTCACCTGTTATAGCCCTTTTCGATTGAGATGACAAAATCTCACAGTATCTTAAATAAATACATAAACGCTGATAAGTATTTAGCGTTTTCGTCGAGAGTTTAAAGCTGGATAATTTTGAAATCGGTTGCTTTGTGTTAATTTACTAACTTTGCCCTAGAATATCCTGCCTGTAAATATACATAAACCGTAATTCCGCTAGACTTTAGACAAATGCTCCGTAAATGGTATCCGCGTTATCACTGATACATTACGAATTAATCGCAACATTTTCTCTCATTTCTGTTCAAGAAGGCGCTTATGGTAGCTGAGTTTCGGGTCTTTTTGAGATAGACATCTATGTTAGCTCGATAAGCAATCAAAAAACTTTGCAGTGCTATTCAATCGCTATCCAACTCCTTTTGTTAATGATGAATTTACTTATTATGCTCAAGACTGGTACATGTCAAGAGTTATAAAACCCCTTATTCATAAATTTAAAATCTAAGTAGGTGGGGTTTGAAAAATCATCGTTTGGCTTAGTCCGTGGGTAGGGGTGGGGTTCCGCCGTCCGTTATTGAGTAGGGAAGAAAATTATATACTATTTTACGTTTCCTGAGATATTCGTTTTTTCTGCAGCTACCTGCTTAATTCGAGATATTTACATTTAGATCGCAATCATATATTTGATTAGCTGATTAAGCATACCCTTAACTATTAGTTTTTCTATTGTAATTATCAACTAATGCGATACTCCCCTTGGGAAGTATCGCGGTTCTGGATGCCTAATCGGCTACACTTTCGACACTTAAAGGTACCATATCTCCATTTCTCGTCAGTCCTAATAACATTGGTTGTTGGGGTTGAATGAGTTGCCCTGTGAGTACGCAGCGTTCTTCTTGCTGTGCTGTCGCGTTCATAGTAACCCGGATATCAGCGCTCGAAAATCGAGGTTTCCACTCTCCAGATTTTTGCTGGACGTAATTCCAAAGAATATCTCGAATCAGTGCCTGATATCCCTGCGAACCGGATATATCTTTGAGCTTTTCTTTAAGTTCTCGCTCTAGACGGATGCTGGTAACTTCCATATCGGTGGTTGGGGTGCGAGCGATTGTATGCATGTTTCTCTCCTTTATTTAGGTATAGACAGGATAGTAATACAAGTGTAGTATGTTTAAAGAAATCTTCAATAGGTGAAATTTTCTGTGATAACTATTTGCCCCCTAACTACATCTTCAGGCGCTGCCGACTCCCTCACGAGTTGGGAATCAGCGGCTATGCGATTGGAGTATTTATTTATGGGCACTTTTATGGACGATGCTCGCGGGCATCGGGGACAAATCGCAGAGGATAATCATAATTATGCAGATGACCGAATTAGAATTAGCGTGCTGAATTTAGAAGGTAAACCGAGCAAACAGAAGCGGGAGGTACAGGGATAAAGATGCTGTACCGTTCAGAGGGATAAAAGACCTTAAAAGTCAACTTTTAACCCCCGCTTCTTCTTAAAACAGGAGAAGCGGGGGTTTTTAAATGAGGAGTCAAGTTGTGACAAACGCATATAGGCAAGTGTTAGAACAGTCGGTGGTAGTATTTTCGCAAAATTATCTACCGCTATGCCGGATTAATATTAAGCGTGCAATCGCTTTACTAGTAACCGACAAAGCCGAACCTCTGGATTTTACATCCTTGGACGGTTGGCAAGTTCGCTCCCCCAACTTGGTACTTTACGTACCTAAGCACATTCGCTTGAAAGTAACTTCCGGGGAACGGATATGGAAAATTCCCCCAGTAAATCGACGTGAAATATTGCGACGCGACCATCACACTTGCCAATATTGCGGTAGTAGCAAACATCTGACCCTAGACCACGTAATTCCTCGGTCGCGGGGTGGTAAGCATACGTGGGATAACGTAGTTACTGCGTGTGAAAAATGTAACTCCAAAAAAAGCGACAAAACCCTCTACGAAGTTGGGATGCGTTTGCGAACTAAACCAAAAGCTCCAATTCATCCAACTATTGCATTTGCAGAACAGTTTTGGGTGGATGCACAAGCACTCCCTGAATAGCAGGAAAAAAGGAATGCTGAAATTAACGTACACGGAAACTGGATTTTATCTTGAATATATAGCTCAGTCGCTTGAAGATTGGGTACAAGCGCGTGTGATTTTAGCACTGCGTGTTGGTCAAAGTCTCTGCGTCGAACCCAGCACCGCTTCGTTCCTGCTTCCTGTTGATTTGCCAGGAGTGGATGTGCTGAAAGCTGATACTAAATGTACTGATAAGGAAAGAATTAGCATCTGCGTTTGCGATGCGGAATATGTTGAAGTCACTTTGCGAGGTTCGTGGATATCTAGCGGTTGCGAAGATGCAACTGGTGTTTTCGTGACTGCGATGACTCCATCGACCGAATTTTTCTTACACAAACTTTGGCTAGATGCACAAGCTTGTCAAGAAGTAGGGAGTAGGGAGTAGGTCTAATATAAAATCCATCGTTCGGGCACGATATTGTCGTGCCCTGATAATATCGTGGGATAAAGAATTTGATGCATTTTAAAGGGGCAGGCAAGATGCGGTTTCCGGGCGTTTCTGCTTGCAAAATCAATCTGTATATTTAGACATATTGACAAAATATATTTTTCTTTAACCTGTCAAGGATGTTTTCCCCCTTACTTGGCTGACTCAGAAACAACAATCGGTCGAGCAAATCGCTGAAGCGCGATCGCACTCACACCACAGCCGACGATACCTAGCAGCAGAAATAAGGTACTCAGCGGTAACACCTGCACAATCGGCTGTACCCCCGCGCCGCCCAAAGTCATTCCACTATCAAAACCTGCCAGGAAGATGCTGTAGACGCGACCTCGTACTCTTTCTGGAGCCGCAAGAGAAACAATCGCAGATAAGACTGGAAATAATGAACCAAACCCTAATCCATAAACAAAAGACCACAGGATTAGGTAATGAGGAGCCACTGCCAATCCAATCAATGCCGTGCCCGAACAAAGAATACCAAGGCTGACCACCCACTGTCTTGAGGTGCGGTTGCCCCAGCGTCCTAACCCAAATCTAACCAGCACTGCGACTAAAGCATTCAGACTGTAGAACAAAGCAGCATTAGGCACAAGCAAAGGCAGGAAGGTGACAACCGCACCGTGCAGAAAAGAACCAATGAAGAACAGTAGCGTGGCATCACGCACGGGAAACCGCAGAACGATCTCCCAGGGAAAGGAACAGTTTTCCTGCTGAGATTTGGGTTGTGTTATTGAAGACGATTTCCACGGTAATGGCAAGCTGAGGATAATTCCCAAAACCGTTAATCCAGTCATGAGGAATGTAACCGGGATGAAACCAGCCCGAGCAAAAACGAGCGACCCCAACAATGGTCCCAGAGAAAACCCAATAGTATTGGACATTGCCAGGTATCCCAATAAGGTAGTGTGACGCTCCGGCGGGACTAAATCAATTAACATTGTTTGGGACGCAGTGGCAAAGGCTGCTTGACTGATGCCATGCAGGACTCGCACACCCATCAACCAAAGCGGAGTCGGCGACCAAGCATAGAGGGGCAAGATTAGCAGCATTATGCCCAAACCCATCCATAATACAGCCTTGCGTCCCCAGCAGTCGATTAACCAACCAATCAGTGGACGGAAACAGAGCAGCCCTGCTGCCATTGCACTCACCACAAAACTAACCGATCCCTTATCCCATTGCCCGGTCACGTAGAGCGGTAAAACTGGAAACAGCATGGTGACTTGAGTAAAGTACACCAGCATTCCGGTACAGATGCAGAGCAACGACAAACGGTGCGTAGTCGGTTGGTTAGGGCTAAATAATTTCAAGGTTATATCAAACGGTGCTTTATAGCTGTCAGGACAATGGCGTAGACAGCGACCGATGCGCCGCTTCCACTCAATCTTACCAATGCTTGCAAAATTTGACTCGAAACTTAAATTTGAAGAAGCATCTGCTAATTTGCAAGCGGCAATCAAATTAGAGAATGAAGCAGCGATAATTGGGTTTTAGTGAGGATCAAGAAGGAAAGACGAAGTTTATACTAAGTAATTGCATTTACATTCTTCAAAAAAGCGATCGCTCATGCGATCGGCGAAGTTGCGTGTTAAGTGCGATCGCGCAAGCGCCTTCATACGGGCGATCGCTTTGATTCGGGTTGATTTTTTTTGAGAGATGCGAGTGCTAGTCGCTACCCAGCCTTTACAAGGCTGTAAGTAATTGTTCCATAGCTGTGTTTTTTATGTTGTAAACATTTGCACCAGGCACAAGAGACTCTTGATAACGACAAATAAAACACATTTTATTCTTAAGTGTTGCTACGCCGATTAAAAGTGGTAGAGATTTTGCTCCGGTAGCCATCAAATAAAGTTCCTGTAGCTGTAATTTTCCAAACTGCTGTTTAATATTTAAATTCCCCAAATTAGTAATTGCAATATCTATTCCTCCTATATCTCTAGCATCTGAAGTTTCCCCAACTTTATTAGAATTACTAGATAATAAAGCTCTTGCTTTGAATACATCGTCAAATAATTTTCCGTCTGCTACCAATTGATTGAGCTTATATTTAACTTCACGCGCTAAATCCCAAAAATCGGTATAAAGGTTTAATCGATGGGCAGTGACTGGTCGAGTAATGTATTCTCCCAGATTTTCGCCAACATCAATTGTCAAATATTTACGGATATTTACTGGTGTATGACACTTAAGAATAATCTCGTGGGGATATTTGATTTCAGATGCGATCGCGCTCATAAATGCAGCGCATAAAGCACCGTGTACAGAAGTTTTTTCTGCTCGACAGCGAGCTAAAAGCTTGGCAGTTTCCCTAGAAGCTAGTGTCCAACTGAATATGCGAAGTGGAAATGTATCGGAAGTATTTAATATCTGATTATTTCGATATGTTGCTGTTAGTATAGACTCGGCTTTTATCGAATTACCTAAATCTTCTTCAATCCCATTTTTTGTAACATCAGGCATAATTTCATCTAGAGGAGGCAAGTCTGGTAAAAGCTCACGAGGGCTGTCTGGTTCACCAATAAATTGCAAGATATCTCGGATCAGATAAGCTCCTGATAAACCATCACCAATGCAATGATGAAAAGTAATTATTAGATCAGAAATATCAGGTGAGTGCAGCAACAATACGCGCAGCAGGGGTTCTTCGCTGCAATTCAAAGGTTGACGTAATTCTTCTTCCATCTCCCGCCACCAATGCGTTTCTCCCTGTCGTTCAATTACTCGCAGTGGAATAGGTGGAACATTTTCTAAAGAAAATTGTGGCTGATTTTGATTGTTGGTAACTATTTTTACTCTTAACCGAGAATGTCTTAGTTGTAGCCAAGCCAGAGCTTCAATTAATTTTTCAATGGTAAATGACCCAATAATAGTCGCCGACAAGGTAACATTTTCCGGGCTGTTCTTATATGACAAACACATCAAATGTTCTGATGCTGTAAGAATGCGATTCATGGCAATTACAAGGATTATAGTATTATGTAAGTCCTATTAAATAGCATATTAACCAGTGGCGAAAGCTGAAACAACAATTACTATTCCATTAGCACCTCAGTATCCTTAAAGTAAACGGATTTTATCTTACCACCTTCCCCCTGCCCCCCAATACTGCGTAGGTTTTAGGATGGGGTTGGCAATTTCTTCCCCCACTCCCTACTCCCTACTCCCTGATTAAAACCTCGATTCATATTCAACTAAAGTCCGATTGTCTCCAGCTAAGTCAGACGAACCTCGTACTAAAACTTCATCGTTAACTCGATACAGCAAGTTAAAACGGAAAGGTTCATCCCCAACAAAAACCCGCGATAGCGATAAAGAAAAATTTCTATTAATGTCAAACGCTGCTTCACCTGCTAATCCCAGCACTGAAGCCCGCGATTTTCCTTCGGGGGTGATAACTGTAGGATATAAACGTAATTCCCTTAACCCTATGCTCTCACCTAAAGCGCTAATTGTTCCTTGGAGTGGCGAAAGTAAACTCGAACCAGCTAAGGAAATAAGTCCTAAACCTCCATCTTGTTGATTAAAAGCATTGACAAATGTCCCACCAATTAGCGAGACTATTTCGGCTTGACTGCGGCGCGGGTCGCTAGTTAATTCTAAATTGTCTTGTAATTCGCTTGCAGGTCCGTTAGCTCTTGCTTGGACGCGCACGCTGCGTAAAGTTCCAAAGCTACTGGCAGGAATTTCGGTGATTTCGGTCGATAAAGGTGAAGTTGGAATTCGATTGTTTCCTGTTTCGGGTACGATAGCTGTCAGTCGCACATCTAAAGTTGGGTCGAGTCCTTGACTAGGAGTAAAGGTTGCCGTTTGTTCGTAACCGCGATCTAAAACAAACTGAGTCGTAAATAAGTTAATTCGTCCCCCTGTTAGGCTAATTACTCCGGATGGTAAGGGTTTTGCTAAAGTACCATTAACTATTAAATCGCCTTTGGCTTGGAAATTAAGTAGCGGTGGACGGACGACGTTAATATCATCACCTAAGATTAGTTCTAGTCCTGCTAATTTGATCGGAGGACGGGCTGGAGTGTTAGTTTGAGTAGATGCATTATTAGTTGTATCTAACTGGGTATTAGTTGTATCTGACTGGGGATTTACTGTACCGTTTTGCGTACTGTTTGTTCCATTCAGTTGGGGATTAGCTGTGTTAGTTGCCGTATTTCTATTTACTTCAAATTGCGTATTACTATCATCGGTTTTTTGCTGTGATGTTTGTGAGGTTTGTTGTGCTAGGGATACTTCACCGTTAGCTAGCTGAATTCGTCCGCCTATTTCTGGATTGACTGCTGTACCTTTAACTACAATATTACCGTCAACTCCGCCTTCGTACAATCCTTTGACAGTTAAAGCTAGATTATTTAGGGAAAGGGTGAGGGGATTATCAATAGTTTGCGGGTTAAAAATAGGCAGATTTCCCGCAGCGGTTAATTGACCTTTGTTGTATAGACCTTGCACGTTTTCCACATTCAAAATACCACCTTGAAATAGTAGCTTTCCGCTGACATCGGTTAGCGGTTCCGGTAAAGCTTGCGCTTGTAATGTGGCATTATTAATAGTTGCATTTCCTGTAATAATAGGCTGGTTCAAAGTTCCTGCGATATCTATATCGACTTGTCCTTGACCATTTATCCAATTTACTTGGTCGGTAAGTAAATTTAATAATGATAAACCTTCATTTTGGACATTAGCGCTAATCTGGATTTGATTATTATCGGGTTTAACCGATGCAAAAGGTAGCGCTACGGGAATATTGCCGATGATATTAGCAGGTTGCGTATCTGTGGCTGCTACAGTACTGCTAAAATTTAAACGAGCATTATTGTAGTTAAAAGCAAGTTGTGCGGTCTGTACTGGTTTTTTGTTTAATGTTGCATCCGCTAACGATACTTCCCCGATTGCTTGGGGATTTTTTAAATTACCAGCTAGCGTTGCGGACGCATTAATTTTACCTGTTACGGGAAAAGGTAATTGGTTGAGGAAAGGTTCTAAAAGTGAAACAGGTAAATTCGACGCTTGTAACTGTCCCGATGCTTCATTACCGAGTTGTCCGGTAAATCCTAAAAATCCACTTGAAAGTCCATCATTCAAACCAATACGCAAAGGTTGTAGTGTCAAAGTACCATCGGTAAAAGAACCATTTGCGATTACTTCGTTAATATTGTATTGACCCCAGTCCCACCTCGAACCAGTAATATTAAAGTTAGCATTTATCCCCGACCGCACGGAACCACTAACACCAATCTGTCCGCTAATTAATCCTTGTAATTGTTCAAGTGCAGGTACTGGTGCTTGTTGTTGGTTTAATCCTGTTTGCGGTCGTGCTGTTGATGCTGTAATTGTTGAAAATTCCCTTAACTGCGTTAATAAGCTGCTATTTGCAGTCAAACCTACAGGTTGAGTTTGTAATGCTTCCGCACCAGCTAAGTTTGGAGGTTGCAAACCGCTACTAAAATCTTGGAAGCTATAAATGCTGAATGCTTGTAAAAGCCTTTCAATTTTGGCTTGGTCAATATTAGCTTCGACTTGAAATTCGGGATTGTTGCCAGTTTTAACATTCCCACTTAACGCTATGCGACTTTCATTTTTTTCATCTAACTGCAACTCCCCATTGATTAAACTCGCAATCCCATTACCAAAATTCAAGCGTCCTCGGAATGATTCTGCATTGACTCGTCCGATACGGGGTTGTGCGATCGCAATATCTCCCGAACCTGTAAACTTATCTAGGTTGACTGCTAAATCACCCGATATATTCCCAGCAATCGGTTGTAAGTTAAGGTTGTCAGCAGGAATCAGGTTTCTAGCAACAGCGATGGGAAAATCTTTGACGTTGACAAATAAATTTTCTCCCTCTGTTCGACCACTTGCGATACTTTGGTTGCGTTGAATCAAAAATGATGTTGGACGGTAGTTTGCACCCACAGAGACTGCAATTCGGTCTTGACTGCTACCTGCTAAATCTAATTGTCCTCCCTGTCCCCCTTGGAAATTCACATTTCCACTCAAAACAGGGTCAAACGCTAACTGATTAACAGCAAAATTTTGTAACTGAAGGTTTCCTGCTGCATTCGGACTATTCAAAGTACCCGTTACCTGTCCGTTAAAGTTAACTCGTCCCGCTACTGCTAAATTTGCGGGTAAAGTAAAAGGTGTCTTTGCTAAATTGTAACCTTGTGCCCGGACATTCAAATTCAAATTGCCAATTTGCGGTGTATTTTGTGGGAAATTTACCGCAATAGTCCCATTGGCACTGAATCCGGGAGTATTTGCTTCTTTGACAATTATTTGTTGACCGTTATATTCAAATCTAGCAGTTACAGGTTGGTCAATTACTGCTACTTGCGAAACTCCGACCTCTCCCGCAGCACGAATATCCGCAAGTGAAGTCGATTTAGTCGTACCTGCTATTAGTAAATTGCTACTCAGACGACCGCGTAAATTTTCGGATAACCGATTCAAGGCAACTTGTGAAACGTCTGCCACTGTTTGCCAGCGACCGTTATTCAAACTAATATTTCTGAGATTTACCGTACCTTCGGCTACATTCAACCTCGCTTGTCCTGTAGCTTGAATAGCTTCTGGTTGAAATGATGCTGTAGTTCCCGATAAATTCAAGCTGCTAGATACTTCAAATCTTGTACCATTACCATATTGCCGCAATTGGGCAGGTATCTGTTGAACGCGACCTAACTGAATTCTGCTAGCATCAACAAAAGCTTGCCAGCGATTATCTACTAATCTACCCCGTGCTGCAACCGTACCACCCGCAACTTTGAAAGCAACATCCTGAAACTGGATATTTTTGGGATTAGTAATCACAACTTCCCCCGAACCTGGATAAGTTGCATTTGGTAGTTGTAACTGTGCTACCGTCCGCAGGTTGTTAAGCGAACCAGAAATTTTCGCATTTGCTAAAACATTGCCAATTTTAATCTGAGGTAATGAAACATTATAAGCTTTGGCAACTGCATCTCCGGGAATATTCGCAGCTAGGAAATTGAGATTAACCTGGCCCTGTTGTACGAGTTGAATATTTCCGCTTCCGGCAATTTCTCCACCGATTTTCGGTGCAATCCGCAAACGTTGTAAAGCGAGTTGAAGCGATCGCGTACCAAGTTGACCTATGATATTCGCATTTGCGGAAACAGTTCCAACATCAACGGGAAGCGAAATATTATAAGCTTGTGCGACTGTATTGCCAGGAATATTCGCAGCTAGGAAATTGAGATTTACTCGTCCCTGCTGTGCGAGTTGAATGTTTCCACTTCCGGCAATCTCCCCTCCGATTTTGGGTGCAATTCTCAAGCTTTGCAAAGCAAGTTGCAGCGGTTGCGAACCTAGTTGACCTGTGATATTCGCATTTGCGGAAACAGTTCCAACATCAACGGGAAGCGAAATATTATAAGCTTGTGCGACTGTATTGCCAGGAATATTCGCAGCTAGGAAATTGAGATTTACTCGTCCCTGCTGTGCGAGTTGAATATTTCCGCTTCCAGCAATTTGTCCACCGATTTTGGGTGCAATCCGCAAGCTTTGCAAAGCAAGTTGCAGCGGTTGCGAACCAAGTTGACCTGTGATATTC